>JAIFLR010000096.1 GCA_020048985.1 Halobacteriovorax sp.
TTTTTCAGGAAAAGGTTAACGGTTGATTGTTCTTTGATGGAGTATTTAGCGTAAGTCTTGTCATCTCCCACCTTAATACATATAGGATCAATTTCCTCGTTATTTTGCAGATACTCAAACATATCCTCATCGGTGGTGTCGTCCCCCAGAGCAATGATCACGTCCGGCAGATATTCCTGCTTCTCTAGCCACTGCTGGACAAAAAATCCCTTACTGGCGTGGAGGGATTTGACTTCGATGACTTTTTTTCCCCGACTTACTTGAGCGGGCAAAGAGTTGAGTGTTTCTTCTAGTTCTATAAAAAGTTTATTCGCCAGAAAATCCGCGAAATCTGGTGGAGAGTTTCGGTAGTGCCAGGTCACAGCGTGACCTTTATCTTCAATAAAACTGCCCGGAGTTCTTGAGGTGTAGAGTTTTAGAATATCAAGAATGTCATCTTTCCATTTGGTGGAGTCATGGGGAATCAGATTAATCCACTCCTGCGTTTCAGGGGAATAAGAATAGGCCCCGTGACAAGCGGCCAGGGGGAACTTGTATTCATTATCGATGAACTGGTGCTGCAAAAATTCCCTGTCCCGTCCACTCACTACCACGAACTGACAATTATTATTGAGAGATAATTCCCGCAAGAGTCCCTGGGTCTCCTGTTGAATCCGAACCTGGGAGGGAAACGATGAAATGGGAGCAAGGGTTCCATCTAAGTCACAAAAGAAAAGAACTTTTTTGCCCTTGAGTGTTTTCATCCAGGGAAAAGTTCCGTCCCGAGAAAGTGAAGATATTCTTTGCGGCACAGGTGCCTCCCGGTGCAGGTCTCTTAAAAAAAAGCGCGCCCACTCTGATGAGGTATAGCGATTGAGAAATTCATGCATCGCCATCATCTCCCGGCGCTCCATGGATTAATAGAAACGGCGTAACTCAACGTCGAGTGAGCCCCGGTAAATTCACTGAGAAGAAGAGTGCCTGGATGTTTTTCATTTTGAGAGACGACATACTCTAAACAAACCAAATTCATCCCATCCCGGCGGCTGCCAATATGCATGACTTCACTTAACTGGTAGAGGGCCGAGAGTTCAAATTCAGAAACCGAATGGAAAATATAATGAACGGGCATATAGGTGGGTGTTCCGTACTCACCATTGATGCTTGAGACGAGTTGCTCCACTTTCTGCTTGAGGTCCAGATACTCAGGGACGTCAGTGCGGGAAGGAATCACAATTTGCACCATCTGAACTTTTTCTTTTTGTTCAGGGTGGCGCTTTAAGAATTCTTCAAAGGACTTAAGTTTAAGAATCAGTCCTTTAATATAGTCCAGGCGATCAACACCCAGAATCCATTTTTTATCTTTTTTCTGTTCAGCGTAGCGCTGGATGAATTCATTGGTTTCTGGGGCGTTCGTTAAATCAACGAAGTGCTGAGTGTCGATTGAGATGGGGTAGACTCCCCATTTGCGTTCATTAAAGAGATTGGTTCTCTCACCGAGTACTCGGGATAAAGAACTTTTAAAGTGAGTCAGATAAGATAAATCATGAAACCCCACCAGATCACACATAATTAAAGAGAGAAGAATTTCTTTTCTCTGAGGTAGCTCACGAAAAATTTCAGAACTAGGAAAAGGGATGTGCAAAAAGAAGCCCACTTTTAAATCCGGACGTTTGGCCTTGATGAATCCTGGGACTAAAAAGAAATGAAAGTCATGGATCCAGATGGTGTCATCATCTTTGGCCTCACGAATAATAGCATCGGCCACCAGTTCATTCACTTCCTGGTACGCCTGCCAACCTTGTTCACTGTGCTGAACGAGGGATCTCTCATAGTGGAAAAGAGGCCAGATGACATTGTTACAAAATGAATTATAGTAGAGCTCATAAGTATTTTTTGGCACAACGATAGGATGGCAACGTAGATCGCCAAAACTAATATTTTTGAGTTCAGTTATTTTTTCTGGATCAACATCGTCCGTTATAATTCCCATCCACTCAAAGTCATAACCGACTTTTTTTGCGTCAAGGCCTTTAATTGCGGAGACTAGGCCACCGGAGCTCGGAGTAAATCCCTGAGCTTTATCGCTATATGCAAGTGGTAATCTATTACTAACAAGTAAGCATCGTGACATTGCTGTTCTCCATCATGGAAAAAGTGACTGAGTGGGGTTTGATTCCCGGTGATTTTATATTCTAAAATAGCATTATGAGAAAGGCACATCGCTACAACTTGGGCATCACTGGAAATTGTAATTACATTGCCTATGTCAGAGATGACAGTGCTGTTCAATGGATGTGTTGGCCATTTATGGATTCGAGTTTTATTTTTGGAGCACTGGTCGATGAAGAAAGAGGAGGGACTTTTCAAGTTGTTCCAGAAACTTCCTTCACGACTAAACAACGCTACCTCGAAAACACGGCGATCATCGTGACTCATTTTAACTGTGAAGATGGAGAGTTCGAGGTGATTGATTTCGCCCCACGCTTTCAGTCCAATAACCGCTACCATAAGCCGCTGCAGTTTTTTAGAAAAATAAAAAGAATTACAGGTCAGCCCAGAATAAAAATCATATGTGATCCAAGGGGGAATTATGGAGAGACGTTGCCATCAGTTTTTGCGGGAAGTAATCACATCAATTATCGCGGGCTTCATATTAATCTCAGACTCACGACGAACGCTCCGAAAACATACTTAATTGAATGCCGCTCTTTTTTATTAACGGAAGACATCTATTTAATTCTCTCAGGCGATGAGCCCTTTGATGTTCCTCTTAAAGAAACCTATGAGGAATTCTATTATAAGACACGTGAGCATTGGCGCCAGTGGGTGAAAGAAACTTATATTCCTAATCAGTTTCAAAAAGAGCTGATTCGTTCGGCCATTACCATTAAGCTTCATCAGTTTGAAGACACAGGGGCCATCCTCGCGGCGGCCACAACGTCATTGCCTGAATATCCGGGCAGTGGAAGAAATTGGGATTACCGCTACTGCTGGCTGAGAGACTCTTATTTTTCTCTGGGTGCTTTAAACAGTATGGGACATTTTGAAGAGGCGGAAAAATATCTGCAGTTCGTGCATAATATTTTACGAGACGCCAAAGATCTTCAACCCATGTACCGGATCAATGGCGAATCAGAAATGATTGAGAAGGAACTCGATCTGAGTGGTTACATGGGGAATCGGCCGGTGCGAGTAGGTAACGCCGCCTACAAACAAAAACAATTCGATGCCTATGGGCAAGTGATCCTGAGTCTGCTTCCTCTTTATACCGATGAGAGAATTATTCACCGTGAGCAGGTGATGAATACCGACATTATTAAAAATCTTTTGAATGAAATTGAAAAATGCATGGATGAGCCGGATGCCGGAACCTGGGAGCTCAGGGGAAGAAAGGCCAAACATCTGGGGACTTATATCTTTCACTGGGCAGGGGCCAAAGCCGCTTACAAAATTGCTGAGTACTATGACGACGGCAAACTCAAAGAAAAGGCCACGGCCATTAGTAAGCTCTCTGAACTTAATATTGAAGCTTGTTATTCACCTGAGTATGAGTGTTACATGGCCGATCAATCGCGAGGCCACTTTGATGCCACGGGATTTTTACTGATCATTCTCAATTACCTCAACCCAGAAGACGCGCGTACTACGAAACATTTTCAGCGACTGCAAAAAGAATTGTTGTCCCCGGAAGGCATGATCTACCGCTACCGAAATCCTGATGACTTCGGAGACACCCACGCGTGTTTCACCATCTGTACTTACTGGTATATTGAATCCCTGATCTGTCTGGATTTTTTAAAGGAAGCCGAAGATAGTTTGCAAAATATCATCCAGCACTCAAACCACTTGGGATTATTATCCGAGGACTTAAGCTCCGAGGACGGAGGGCAGTGGGGGAACTTTCCGCAGACTTACAGTCATGTGGGGCTGATTAATGCTATCTTTCGTCTGTCGCGCAAGCGCGATCAGTTGGTTTTTGAGTAAATCAATAAAGCAGATAAGGTTTTCTTCTGATCTTGAATTTCTCAAGGTCAGCCTCAATGACACTCTTATAAGAATCCCACGCTTTAAGATTTTTAATCGCCTCAATCATGCTTTGAGACCCGTAAGACTGAGGGGACATCTGATTCATGTTAATGCGTCCAGGAAACATTTTCACTAAGAGTGAGGCCACTTTATAAGTGAACTCATCGGTGCGCACTTCCTGGCCATTCCATTCAAGCACCACGCCATTGGCCTCTTCCCCTGAATAAAGTGCGCGAGTGACTTTCCAGCTGTAAGGCTTAAAGTTTGTGCCAGCAAAACCCAGGGCATTTAATTGTTCAGCAAGTTTTAGTGATTCAGCTTTAGTGATCCAAGGAGCACCCAAAATTCGAAACGCCAGCTCATTAGATTTTCCGCGTCCCACGGCAAGATTAAAATTCTCGAGAGTTCCCCACATAGCATACAGACCCACCTGATCAATGGCTGTGAGTGCCGGAGACGGAGCGAGCCACACTCGCTCAGAATTGAATAATAAATTCTCCCGCGCCCAGCCTGAGGCCGGGATGACTGTGAGTTTAGCGCCGATTTTTTTCTCGTCGTTAATCATGAGAGCGAGCTCTCCCAGAGTCATTCCGTGGCGAGTAGGGACTGTGTGATAAGCGGTAAAACTTCCGGCGAGATTTTGATCCAGAACTTTTCCTTCCATGATGAGCCCACCCAAAAGATTGGGGCGATCAAGCAGAATAACTTCTACACCTAGAGGTGCCGTGGCCTTCATGACTTCAGCGATGGTAGAAAAATATGTGTAGTAGCGAACACCCACGTCTTGCAGATCAATCACAATGGCATCAATACCAATCAGGTCTTCCGGTTTAGGGGCCTTGGAGCCGCGCTTATACAAAGAGATGACCGGAAGGCCCGTAGCCTCATCGGTTCCGTCCGCGACCCAGTCATCGGCCATAGTTCTTAAACCGTGTTCAGGAGCGAAGATTTTTTTAAGAGCAAATTTTTGGTGAAGAAAATCAATTAAATGAATGCCGGTTTTAGATTTTGCTGCTGCGTGGGTCAGAAGGGCGAGGCTTTTTCCTTCAAACTTTTTGGCCACTTCCACTTCATCTAAACGGTCGATGCCGTAGTCCAGAGAAAAGGCCGAAAATGAGAGGCAAAGTGTAAGCGCAGCAGTAAGTATTTTCATCCCCAAAAACTACAAATTTTGACCTCGTAAGTCTATACTTTTAAGCGTCAAAAGTTTAAGCTCTCCCTATGAAAAACATAGCTTTACGAGGACTTGCAATCTTCATGGTGCTCCTAGTGGCCACCACTCTCATGATGGATGTGCTTAAGATGGATTTTGGCTCAGTTAACTACTGGGACCGCCATGGTGTTTTCCTTTTGTTTTTTCTCGCTGTTTTTCCACGCCTGACTCTACTTTTTTCTTCTATCGCCACCGGTGGCTTCCTGTGGTGGATCGGATTTTTATTTGTTCCAAGAATTCTCGTGGCCTCTCTTGCCACGGTTGCCTACTTTCATACTAATCCCGTTCTCGTGGTGATGAGTTGGCTCATTGCGATTGGCGGAGAAGTTTTTGAAAAGTGGGGAGTCGGCAGAGGGCGCTTTCGTGTGCAAACCTTCAGAGGGCCTGGGCCAACTTCCGAGTCTCACCATACTGTGATCGGCGACGACGGCGTGATTGAAGCCGAGTTCACCAAGAAATGATTTAAAAACTTATTTCAGGCGACTAAGTTCAAGTCTGACGGCAGCGGCCTGACTTAAATCATTTTTCACGCGCTTAAGTAGCGCCACAAATTTGGCCTGAGTGAGTTTTCCCAAGGCCATTTTATCACAGCCCGTTTTTTCGATACTGTCAGTCACCTCAGAGATAGTGATGTGCTGAGGCCAGAGATTTTCATTGTTGTTAGATCCACCAGCGCACAAAGAGATGTAGTGATCCACTTTATAACTCGAGCGGTGATTTAATTTATAGCCACTTTTTCTATAGGCCTCAAAGACTTGCTCTTTTTGATCAACAGAGACGTCACGCTCGCAGTAAGCGATATTTTCTGGATAGCGGTAGCGAGAGGGGCGGTCACAAAGTTCACCGGGGGTGAGCTTGGCGATAGGTCCTTTGGGGAATTCAGCAATTGAATTCTGCGCCAGAGAAATATTCGTAACCAGTACTAGCAACCACAATATGTTTTTCATGGAAGAGATCTATAGCTCAGATTTGAAAAATTTTAAGGGTTTGTGAAGATTTTATCTAGCGCGGCCTTAAAGTTTTTAACCGCTTGAGAACTGGTCCTAAAGTACAGGGCCGGCTCAATCAATTCGATCTCCATCAAAACCCAGTGCCCGCGCCAGTTCACCACATCCACCCGGGCGTAGAGCAAATCAAAGGGGACCTTAGTTACCAAGTCGGTGGCGTCTTTTAATAGATCTGCTTCCGGCACAAAGGAGGTGACGTGGCCTCCGTGTTCTTCTTGCACCCGAAAATCCCCGGCCTTAGGAACTTTGATGATGCCGTGGCTGAATTGTTTATTAAAAAAGTGCAGGGAGACTTCGCCTTGTTTAATTTCTTCCATAAAGGGCTGAAGCATCCAGTCCCCGGCATAGAGCTCGCTCAAAACCGCAGGCGAGTTCAGATCCGCCTTGGCGACAATCATGGTCTTATAGGCATTGGCCGAGATGGCGGGCTTCACGATGAATTTTTCATAGTCCCACGCTGCCGGGACCACAATCTCTCCCGGGTACTTAAACATCTGGGTCGGAACGATCTTGACCCCTTTGGCCTCCAGTTCCTTTAAATAACCCTTATGAAAATTCCACTCCACCACTTCTGGAGCATTCAGGAGTTTCGCCTTGCCCGCAATCAATTTGAGTTTCTCCACAAACTCCACCGGGCGCTTGTGGTAGTCCCAGGTGGTACGGATGATGACCAAATCAAATTCCGCCCAGTTGGCCTCGTTATCCCAAGGAATGGAGCTGACCTTATAGGCGTCGCTCTTTTCCAGCTCGGCAATAACCAGGGTGTCGTCAATGATGTGGCCTTCCAGGGACTGGCAGGACAAAAAGCAGATTTTTTTCATGAGTTATTTTAGGCCCAGCTGCTAAAGATTGGATATTTTTTTTTCCTAATGGACACGGCTCCCAAATAAGATGCGAGTATGAAAAATTTGACGCCAAAAGTAGTTCTTATCGTGGATGACGAAGAGAACTTTCATGAGCTTTATACCTATCATCTAGAAGGCGCTTACTCGCTGAAGTTTCTCTACGCTCAGTCGGGGCTAGAGGCCTATGATGTGATGGCCAAAGAAAAGATCGATATCGTGATTTCAGATATTAATATGCCTAATGGCAGCGGCCTATGGCTTTTAGACAAAATATCTAAAGAATATTCTAATGTTCCCGTGATCATTGCTTCCAGTAATACGGATCTGCATGAGCACGAGCTGATTAAACTCGGGGCTTCGGCCTTTGTGCCTAAGCTTGAGTTGAGTAGCCTCGTGCCGAAATTTTTATGCCTTATTTAAAAGCTTAGTGAGTTTAGTGACCGGATACTTCGACGCCGCTTTTTCAATCCACTGCTGATAAAATTTCAGATGAGTTGTCACAATCGTGAGCACTTCCTTGCGGGTAAAGCGCTTGGAGTTGGCGGGGATCACGTGCCAGGGCGAAGAAGCGGGACTACACTGAACCAGAATCTCATCCACTGCTTTGACGTACTTGTTCCAGTTTTTGCGGGCATTAATATCGGCCATGGTGATCTTCCACTGCTTGTAGGGATCTTTCAGGCGGTCTTCAAAACGAATGAGCTGCTCTTCTTTAGAAATCGCCAGAAATATTTTAATCAGCGTGATCCCGTCATTTTGCAGTTGGGCCTCAAAGTGATTGATCTCATCATAAGCGGAGGCGAGTTTATCGGCCGGGGTGAGGTGATCGACTTTTTCCACCAGGACTCGTCCGTACCAGCTGCGGTCAAAGATCACAATTTCTCCCGGAGCAGGCAGGTCGCGCCAGAAGCGGTAAAGCCAGGGTTTGCCTTTTTCTTCGAGAGTGGGCTCACCAATCGGGATCACTCGAAAGCTTCGGGGATCGAGGCGCTCAGTCAGGGAGCGTATAGCGCCACCTTTTCCAGCGGCATCAAAACCCTCGAACATGATAATGACTCGGTCTTTTTTATGAAACACACCCTGCTGAATCCTGAGCATAGTAAGCTGGAGTGCCTTCGCTTGCTCCACTAAGGCTTCCTTATTGTGGATAACTTTAGTGAGTTTTGCCATTTCGGAGAGGAGAGTCGTGAGGGATTTAGTTTTTTTCATAGTTTAAGATTACTCCAGTTAACTAATTCAGTCCATCTGACGATAAACAAGGACACACAGCAAGGGACATTATGACTGAAGTAAGACGTAAGTTTTATCAAGAAGATTTATCGAAATATTTTTTAGTCGAATACCTTCAAAATTCAGTCGTTGATCCCAGCATTTTACAGTTGCTGGATAATTACGATATCACCCAGGATCCAGCTTTTTCAGATAAAAATGTAAAACGGCGGATTGAACTACATAGTCATTTTTTCGATCATGGATTTCCTGAGGACCGTCGAGTCTATGCGGCACTGTGTTCACCGGAAATGGGTTACGGCGCATTTGCTGACGTCTATATCCCAGCGTGGACGGTCATTGGTGAATACACTGGAATCATCACGGACAAAAGTGCCAATACTGACTATGCGTGGATTTATCACTCAACACCAAAAGATGCAGCTGGTAATCAACTTAAACTAAGAGTGAACGGAAGAACCTGCGGCAACATGACCCGATTTCTCAATCACTCTGATTACCCTAATTGTAGTGTGATTCATGTGCCCTACAAAAATAGATGGCGCACACTGTACCTTACAAATTCCCAAATACAGCCAGACCAAGAGCTGACCGTTTATTACGGTGAAATCTATTGGAAGGATCGCAGCAAGACAGAAGAAATACCTTAAAGATTTAGTTCACCACATAATCTTAATTAAATCGTCGTGCTTGTAATTATGGCGAGCCTCTTTGATGGCTTCAATGTATTTCGCTCGTCTCTCGTCATCATTTGTAATACTCGCGCCCCAATTCGGAACTTCAATCCCTTCTCTGGCACAAATAAATTCCACTAGCACCCGTGACCAGCGGCCATTACCGTCCTTAAAAGGATGAATGGTGAGAAGCCTTTCATGAAAGATCGCCATCATTTCTTTTGGCGGATAAGTTTTATTCGACAGCCAGTATTTTAAATCTTTTTCTAATTCCAAGAGAGTAGGGCGGATATCGTAGGGCATGAGAAAATCGGTATTAGCCAATTCCGTTTTACGGATGAGGCCCGCAAATTTCCAGACATTGCCGAGCATTTGTTTATGAAGCTCAAGCCAGGTGTTGTATTCGAGGTGATCTTTGTTAGTGGATCTGCTCCAGGCAATACCTTCGGCGTTGTTTTCGCTTTCAAGTTCATAGAGCTCAGTCATGTCTTGGACGTGTTTGAGCTTGAGATCAAAACGCATCTCTTCTTGCAGAGGTGTTTGTCCGTCACGATTTTTAAAGAAGAGCGACATTACCAGATGTCTCCTTTATCAATAAACTTCTTAGCGAGCCTTTCAATTCTTTCATTCTCATTGCCTTCTACTTTTTGATTTTCAAGTTTCATATGAAGATCAGCGATTCCTAAAGTCTTGCGAGCTTTTTCAAATGCGCGGTCATGAATCAAGGTCTTCATATCTTTTTTGGGAACAAAGGAATAAACGAGTTCACAATCCATCGCCTCGGCCATCTTCTTCAAAGTCGATAGCGACACCTGCCCATCAACTTCTCTTCGCTCGGCCTGTGCGACACTGGCAGTGGAGAGTGAAACAAGTTTAGCGAGCTCACTCAATGTAAGGCCTAACGCCGATCGCATGTACTTGATCCATCCTTCACGCACTGAGGCCTTATCTCTTACTGAGCGCAGGCTTTCAATGCGTCGATTGATTTGGGCAAAGGCCGTTTCATTAAGGAATAGGGGTTTCATCGTTAGGTCCTTGAAAGGTTTACGAGCTTATCGGTATTATTACATAAAAATACATAAAAAATAATCATTAAGTGTGTATAAATATATAAAAAAAGTAACTTTTGTATGTGTTATTGCATAAATAATTGAATCAAGTGTCTGTTTTTATTAAATCTTGTACCAGCAACCCATATCTGCTACAATCATTGAACTTATCCGGGGGTGCCAAGGTTTCGACAGGGGACTAGAAGGATTGAGTGCGTGCAGAGGTTGATCGAAGGCCTCTTAAAAATCGATCACATTTTAATCGGCAACGATTATGCAATGGCTGCTTAATTAATCTTTGATTAATTGGTACCTGAGGGGCCAGCACCGATAACAAAAAGCTGGTAAAGACGTTGGCAGAACGTCCGTAAAATAAACTGCGAAGAGCTCAGGCGTGGTTACTCTTTAAAAGCTACGACTGTTTGTTGGTTCAGTAAAAATCAAAAATAGTATTGGTACTAACTTACCAAAGACGCACGTGGTACTCTCTATTGGAAGGTTCTTTGGACGTGGGTTCGATTCCCACCACCTCCACCATCGTAAGATATAATCAAGCCTCCGCAAGGGGGCTTTTTTATTTTGGCTTGTTATAATAATACCAATGCTTACTAGTATAAAAAAAAGGAATTAGTAAGTCAGCATCTCGCACCGACGTTTGGACAAGGCTCGAGTGCCGCCTCGCCTGTGAACTCATTTGTTTTTGGTTCCTGTCAAAATGTACATAGAATAAAAAATAATTGAGACCCTCAATTGGATATATAGAGAGAGTTAAACCAGATGTTTACTAATAATCTCTTTTACAAATTTACCTCTAATCTTCCTGTTATTGCTTTGATTTATCGCAATTCTGGAACTCTTGAAAAATTTGAATTGTTCTTCG
>JAIFLR010000120.1 GCA_020048985.1 Halobacteriovorax sp.
CCCAAACATTATATTCGGCAGTAGCGCCAAGTAAAAAATGTGAAAAAGTAATTCCTATTACCGCCTCTCCACCATAGGCCGACATTTTTCTGTCTTCGATGGTTTCATTGTCGGCACTAGCTGCACTTCCAAGCAAACCTTTTGCAGCAAGAGAAAAATAGAAACCTTTTTTAGAAGGTCCATCATCTTTAGCTAATGAGTTAAGACTTGTAAGAAGGATTAGTAATGTAAGAAGTGAAGTAAGTGACATTAATTTTTCTCGATTAAATTATTCACTTTGTATGAAAAAACGAATTTAAATTTATTGCTCAACACAGTAAACATAATGCAATTGATTGCAGAGAAGGGCCCCGTAGTTGATAGCATATGAGTTTGTTAGTGACGGTTCGCCCCCTTGTCCAAAAGTTGCTTTGGCCAATGAAGAGCTAGTCCAATCGGAACAATTAGTTACAACATTCATATCATCATCAAGTCCTGTCAATACGTTGTTTATTCCTCTCAATTCGATTGCAGTAGTTAACGGGAAGGTGAAAATTGCATTCGTATCTGTCGTGGTAATGACTTGCATATCTGTTGTATAGTATGTCGTTGACGCTTTAAGTGGCCAGTCAGCAGAATTCTTATTTCGAGTAGCAGAACCTACGAGAGCTTTAAAAGTAGATCCATCGTTAGGATTATTTAGATCTGTATTACAAATATTATCAAAACCATTCACCCCAATACCACCATTGGTGTTTGCTAAAGAAGCAAAAATTCTGTATTTTGTTGATGTACTCTCACCCGGTGCCACCCCACCATTTTCCCCACACGACACAATCATCAAAAGTATTAAGATAAAAAGTATATTTTGTTTCATTTGCTTCACCTTAAAATTTAAATCCATAAACTAGTCCCATTCCACTCAATGTCGTTTTTGCATCATCAGATAATGAGCTTTCTTCTCCATCACTTGCTGCAGTCTTGTATTCAATTTTTGAATACTCAACGCCAATAAAAGAATTTGACCCCAGTCGGTAGCTTAGTTGAATTCCATATGAGGGGAAATTTGGCGATTTGAATGAAATCTCATTTCCAGCTGCATCTTCTTTGTCGAAAGTAAAAGTGGAGTAGAGGTAGGGTTTAAATGTGAGCAGCAATCCACCGACTGCGACTCCAAGCACTGGTGCTGCATTGACTTGAGTTCCAGAGGTATTTGTATCATTGACCTCTGAAGGCTTTGTACTTTGTTTCCAAAGGTTATATTCCCCAGCGACACCGATCAAGAATGAGGAGAAGGTCAACCCAATAACGGTTTCTCCACCATAGACGTAGGATTTTCTAGATTCGACGGTTTCATTATCAGCACTTGCTGTAGTCCCAGACATGCCTTTTGCAGCAAGTGAAAAATAGAATCCTTTTGATGATGATCCTCCGCCTTGAGCAAATGAACTTAAGCTTATGAGTGCTGTGGTAATCAGAATGAGGAATTTAAGCACGTTGAAGTCTCCCGTTTTTTAAGTCTAAGAAATAATCTTATTATACTTTGTTACTTTTTTTTTGAAAGATTTCTGACCATTTAAAAGAAGTATTTCTCGTGGGTTATTGTTGACCGCCAGAGTCAGGCAGTCTCGATGCTAGTTGCGCGCCTAGTTGTTTGGTCATTTGTGATGACTCTGTTCCATCCATTAATCAACCACTCAATATTTCAAAATGAAGGGAAGCTTAATGCTTCTCTTCTCACGCACTGGTCTTATGTAGGACGTCTAGAGTTCACCTTTCTTCTTTGCTAAGTTGGCGCCAACGTTTGCTAAGGAGAGACATATGCGTTTCCTGTTATTCACTTTTCTTTTTGTTCTTGCTTCATGTGGCCAGGGTGGTTCCTCAAAAAATGGGAGCGGAAGTCCTGACAATGGCAATATGCCTCAGAATGATGAATTTGTGACGAATGTAAAAGAAGTTGATTTGCTGGATGTCGCTATGGATGTTCCCGTAGAGATTTCCGGTAACCAAATTACCTTTAAAGAGTCTGTTACCGATTCTGCCAATGGAATTAAAAGTTCATGCACTGTGGGTGTTACTTCGGGTGAAACCTATGTTTATACGCTAAATGGTTCATCTTTAATTATCAAAACTTCCTCAGGCCAGAAAATGGATTTTCGCCGGATAAGTGGTGAGGGACATAGTATTGTGGGAAGTTGGACGGGAAAAGTTCGTGAGGGCGACCAGCTTATCATGCGCCGAATGACTTTTGTCAGCCAGGATCGTTTAGTGATGAGAACTCATTGCGAGAGTTAGTTCAAAATAAAAGCGCATGTCTTTAAGACATGCGCTTCGTAAAAATCATTAATTCATATTTTCTATAACAGTCGCTACACCCTGGCCTAAACCAATACACATCGTTGCCAGACCATACTTCTTATTGTTGTCTCTTAACTGATGGGCCAATGAGCCAGTGATACGTGCACCGGAACAACCAAGAGGGTGTCCTAGTGCAATGGCCCCGCCATTTAAGTTTACTTTTTTATCCATCACATCCAGAAGACCCAGATCTTTGAGAACTGGAATTGATTGAGCAGCAAAGGCTTCATTCAATTCAATGATGTCCATTTGCTCCATTGTCAGCCCAGCTCTTTGAAGGGCCTTCTTAGACGAAGCTACTGGTCCATAGCCCATGATGCTTGGCTCGCAACCTGTGGCCGCAATGGCGAGAATTCTGGCCAAAGGCTTAAGGCCCAAGGCCTTGGCACGGTCTTCACTCATGACAATCACGCTGGAAGCGCCATCAGATAGAGCTGATGAATTTCCTGCAGTCACGGTTCCATTTTTTGGATCAAACACGGCGGAGAGTTTAGAGAGAGTTTCAACGGTTGTTTCAGGACGAACAACTTCATCAATTGAAATCATTCCCGGAACACCCATTTCATCATGGCCTGGTGTTGCCATGATCTCATTTTTGAATCGACCTTTGAGTGTCGCTTCGTGAGCTTTTTGATGTGAGCGTGCTGCAAATTCATCTTGCTGAGTTCTGCTCACTCCATGCATGCGGGCAAGAAGTTCGGCGGTCAGACCCATTGATCCGGCGCCCTTAGAAGTGGTTTTATTCAGGGCCGGATTAAAATCCACCCCATAAGTCATTGGCACGTGACCCATGTGCTCAACACCACCAGTAAGATAGAAGTCACCTTGATTGGACCACACACCTTGAGCGGCCATATGGATGGCAGTCATGGATGAGCCACAGAGGCGATTCACAGTTTGAGCAGAAACAGTTTTTGGAATTTCAGTTAAGAGCATGGCATTTCTGCCGATGTTGTAACATTGCTCTAAGGTTTGTTGCACACATCCCCAGATAATATCTTCAATCTCACCCGGATTGAGGAGTGGGTTGCGTTTTAGAATCTCACGCATCAAGTGGGCCGAAAGATCTTCAGCTCGGACATAGCGATAAGCTCCGGCCTTCGATTTTGCCATTGGTGTTCGTACGGCATCTACGATTACTGCATTTTTCATATTAAGAACCTTTTAGTAATAAGTTTTGTTTTCTGCTGCAAGAGACTTCATGAAAGGAGTTAACTCGTAGAGTTTTCCGATCTCAAGAAATTTCTTAGAAGCTTCGTCGAGGTTTTTAAGTCCCACAGAATCAGCGTACTTCAAGGCCCCAGCACGGAAAGGAGGAAAACCCAATCCGAGAAGAAGACCCATGTCCACTTCAACCGGGGATTCAACAATCTTGTCTTCCAAACAGCGGCTGGCCTCAATGATCATCGGAAGCATCATACGAAGAACAATCTCTTCGTCTGTTATTTCGATCTGACGCTTAATGGTTGGTTTGATGATTTCATAAACAGCTGGGTTCACTTTTTTAACAGATTTACCCTTCTTGTCCATTTCGTATTCATAAAAACCTAAATTGTTTTTTTGTCCAAAACGTTTTTGCTCATACATAACTTCCAGAATAGTTTTACTCTTAAAGCCCATGCGGTCCGGGAAGGCAGCTGCCATAATGCTTGAGGCATGAAAGCCCGTATCAATACCGACTACATCCAAAAGATAGGCCGGGCCCATTGGCCAGCCAAATTTTTCCATGACTTTATCGATACGCTGAAAATCAATTCCATCTTCCAAAAGGAAAATAAATCCGTTGAAGTAAGGGAAGAGAATTCTGTTGACCAAAAATCCTGCGCAGTCATTAACGACGATGGGTGTTTTACCCATTTGGTTGGCGTAGTTGACGGCACGAGCAATGGTGTCTTGAGAAGTTTTTTCGCCTCTGATGATTTCCACCAATGGCATTCTGTGAACAGGGTTAAAAAAGTGCATGCCGCAGAATTTATCCGGACGTTTAAGTCCTTCTGCCAGTTTGGTGATGGAAATCGTGGAGGTGTTAGACGCAAGAATGGTGTCTGCTGATGTATTGTTTTCAACATCGGCCAAGACGGCTTTCTTAACTTTTTCATTCTCAACCACGGCCTCAACTACAAATTGAGTGTGACCAAAGTCCGCGTATGAAAGAGTTGGTGTGATACTCGCTAGAATTTTGGCCATCTTTTCGGGGCTGGATTTTTTGCGTTCAATTTCTTTTAACATGATTTTAGAGGCTTCATTCATGCCCAGATCAAGCTGCTCGGTTTTAATATCTTTCATTAAAACACCAACACCCATAGAAGCCGATTGGTAAGCAATACCGCCACCCATGATGCCGGCTCCAAGAACTGCTCCGAATTTCGTCGGTTGAGCGTCCTTAGTGATTTTTTTTGAAACCTTTTTAAGATATTGGTCCCCTAAAAAAACCTGAACTAAACATTCTGCCGTTTTTGTAAGAGCACACTGAGCAAATGTTTCACCCTCAATTTTAAGGGCACCATCGCGATCTAAGCGAGAAGCTTTTTGCATCGCCTCGACTGATTTTAAGGGAGCAGGGTAGTTAGGGCCCGCGATACCGGCAATAAAACCTTTAGAGCCATCAAAGCTCATCATAGATTCAATTTTATCTAATTTAAGAGGGGACTTTTTAGTTTGAACTCGTGCCTTCCAGTCCATTTCACCGGCCAGACACTTCTCGAGGAGTTTGAGTCCAGCTTCTTCGAGTTTTGCTTCTTCAACAATTCCGTCAATGGCGCCGAATTTCAGGGCTTCTTCAGCTTTGTAATGTTTCGCCCCGGTCACCCATTCAATGGCGTGATCAGCACCAATCAATCTTGGAAGACGAACAGTGCCACCCCATCCTGGAATAATTCCTAGTTTTGTTTCTGGTAGTCCCATCGCCGCTTTCGGAGAGGCCAGACGGTAATCCATCGTCAGGGCAATTTCACAACCGCCACCCAGAGCAAACCCATTAACCAAGGCCACTTTGGGATAAGGCAAATCTTCATAGCCGTTAAAAATATTATTGATACTTGCAATCCATGAAATCAATTCTGGTTCAGACTTTTTGAAGTGATCCAAAAATTCTGTGACATCTGCGCCGAAAACAAATCCACCAGGTTTTCCAGAAGTAAAAAGCAAACCACGAGCATTTTGTTTTTTGATCACTTCCAGTGTTTCGCCTAACTCTTTTAAAGCTGTGGCGTTGAAAACGTTGGCAGACTGATCTTTAAGATCAAAAACAACTTTAAGAATGTTGTTCGCTAGCATTTCCAATCGGAAAGCTGAACCTTGATAAAGCATGTGAACCCCTTATAAGTATTGAGCAATTTCTTTTTTAATTTTTTCAGGAGTATCGTTGGGAGCGTAACGCTTAACCACTTCTCCGGTTTTATCGACTAAAAATTTGGTAAAGTTCCACTTGATCGCCTCAGTCCCAAGAAGTCCTGGTTTAGATTCTTTCAGAAACTCATAAAGCGGATGGGTGTTTTTACCATTAACTTCAATTTTATCGAATAAGGGGAATTTTACATCATAAGTCAGGCTGCAGAAATTTTTTATTTCCTCGGCATTTCCTGGCTCTTGTTGCCCAAACTGGTTACAAGGAAATCCTAAAACTACTACTTCGCCTTTATATTGCTCGAATAGATCCTCGAGACCCTTGTATTGGGGGGTAAAACCACACTTTGAGGCCACATTGACGATTAAAAGGACTTTACCCTTGTAATTAGAAAGGCTAATTTCTTGCCCACTGATATCTTTAACTGAGTACTCATAAACGTTCTTTTTCATTGGGAACTCCTTGCTTGTTAAAGCTTAGGGTATTGATTAGGATTTGGATAGTTACAGAAGGAAATTGCATGCAAAACTTTGAATTTTATAATCCGACTAAAATCGTTTTCGGGCAGGGGGAAATCGCTAAGCTCCAGGAGCTGGTTTCGGCCTCTCGTGTTCTGCTGCTCTACGGCGAGGGAAGCATTAAAAAAAATGGTGTCTACGATCAGGTTATTTCAGCTCTGGGGAATAAAACCCTCTTTGAAATTTCCGGGGTCAAACCGAATCCCACTTATGAAAAAGCCATGGAAGCAGTACAGCTCATTCGAAAAGAAAAAATTGAGTTCATACTTGCAGTGGGCGGAGGATCAGTTATTGATTCAGCTAAATTTATCGCTCTGGCCGCTCCGTATTCAGGAGAAGCGTGGAATATTTTAACTCAAAGAGATCTGGCCTTGAAAGAAGCTCTTCCCTTTGGTTCAGTTCTCACTCTCCCTGCTACTGGTAGTGAGATGAATTGTTATTTTGTGATTTCTAAAGGCGACGACAAACTTTCCAGTGGATCCCCTTTGGTCTATCCCAAGTTTTCTATCCTTGATCCTTCAGTTAGTTTTTCATTAAATGACAGACAAGTTGGTAACGGAGTAGTGGATGCTTTTGTTCATGTGATGGAGCAATACCTGACCACCGATAACAAGGCCCCATTGCAAGACCGCTTCGCAGAAGCTGTCTTAAAAACCTTGATTGAAGAAGGACCCAAGTCATATCTCACAAAAGATTATGATGCCCGGGCCTCTCACATGTGGTGTGCCACCATGGCACTCTCAAGTGTCTTTGGAGTTGGTGTTTCCCAGGACTGGTCAACACACATGATTGGCCATGAACTCACCGCCTTCTATGGAATGGATCACGCCCGAAGTCTGGCAGTGGTTTTCCCCTCTATGATGTGGGTCATGCGCAAAGAGAAGTTTTCTAAAATCAAACAATACGGTGAACGTATTTGGAATATTCCTGTGAATAATGATGAAGACGTTAAAAAAGTTATTCACGTGACAGAGGAGTTTTTTCAAAAACTGGGTGTTCCAACCAAGCTCAAAGACTACGGTATCGGTGCAGAGGCAGTGACCAAAATTGTGGATAGGTTTACCTCTCGTGGATTTGAACCAATGGGAGAGAGTGCTGCGGTGACGCTAGAGAAAGTCAAAGAAGTTCTTCTTGGTGCCCAAGGATGAGTCAAAGACGGGCAGGGCACGTCAACAGATGTACCAATTGCAGAATTAATCATTATTTTTGTGTCTGCTCTGAGCTTTCAACTTTTAGTATTCAGACTAACGTCTCACTTATTGTTCATGTGAGTGAATTAAAATTAACTTCTAATACCGCCCAGTTCGTAGAAAAAAATCTTCCAGATCGGGCGGAGATTTTTATTCGCGGAAGAATGAATGATACATTTGTGGCCGATCCGATTCTGGCTAGATCTGGACGAGCACTATTTCTTTTTCCCGATGAAAATTCAGTCGAGTTGAATGCGGAATTTGTCAGTCAAAATCCAGGCCCCTACCATTTGATTGTTCCTGATGGGAGTTGGACTCAGGCCAAGAGAGTTAAAAAACGCGAGGAGCGATTTGATTCTGTCCCAACGGTAAGACTTCCAGCGGGAATAGTAGGGGAGTATAAGCTGCGTAAGGCGCCTCAACCTGAATGGGTTTCGACCTATGAAGCTGTTGCTTATGCTCTGGGAATTTTGGAAAGCAAGGCCTGTGAAGAGCACATGATGAAGTTCTTCAGGAAATGGGTCCAGGCCACGCTCAATAGTCGAAGTGGTAATTTTTCTTTGTCAGAGAATCTTCCTAAAAAATAGAAGCCGTTTTACGCCGCCAGAATATCAATCTGCTGGGATTCCAAATGCTCTTTTAAAAGTTCAAGGGCCTCAGCATGGAGCTGACAGATCCTTCCTTCCGAAAGATTCACCACACTCGAAATATCACTAAAGTTGAGATCTTCAAAATATTTGAGAGTCACAATGAGGCGCATGGTTTTAGGTAACTCATCCATAATCACAGAGAGAGTCTTTTTAAGCGCATAGTTTTCAAACTCCACCGAGATTAGGCTTCCCTGGCCCATGGTTTCGCCCTCTACGTAGGGTTTAATGGTTTCCCCACCTTCGTACTGCTCTAATCTGATCATGTCCTTAGATTTGAAATGAAGCACGTTAGAGACCTCGTCTGAAGTTGGGTTTCTTCCAAGCTCCTCAGTCAGGTTTTTCTTAGCGCGTGTATATTTTTTTTGTTTGGTTCTTTCTGAGCGAGTCATCCAGTCTTGCTTTCTTAGCTCATCAATAATTTCGCCGCGGATTCTGAATTCTGCGTAAGTTTTAAACTGATTTTTCTTATCTTCTTTAAACTTATTCATGGCATCGATGAGTCCAATGACTCCCACCATGACTAAGTCCTCGAATTCCAGAACCTGGTTATAGTTGTGATGATAGTGCTTGGCCCAGTAGCGAATTGTGGGCATGAAATTTTTTATGATTTCCTGCCGAGAAGACTCTTGTGGATTATTTTTTTCGCTCATACCGTGCCCCCAATGGATGCGCCATTGTCACACGGTTTGAGTCTGGAATTAGTTAGTCTTTGAAGTTCAGATAGTTAGAGCAGGGGCCTTGACCCAGATTAAAGTCTGGGCCAAGGATATTGGCCATTTTAGTTGGCAGTTAGGTCGTATTCGTATTCTTCTTCCTCAATCATCGCCTCAGGGGTCTTGAGCCACTCAGTGTACTCATCCATCTCCATGATCTCGTCACGGTAAAGCACAACGCGCCAGTTTGCTTGCTCCTGATTCATTTTAAATTTGTCATCGGGAGTGAAGGCGTGTTCGCGGATAGAGAGGGGAAGGGATTCAAAGGAAGTTTCTGATTCAAGACGGAGGATCTTTTTACTTCTCATTAAATAGTAGTGTGGATTCATTCACCCTCCTGGCGATTTGGTGAACACTTTCTGTATTCACTCTTACTTAAATATTTTCACGGTTAATAAGACTACACAAGTAGTCTTGAAAATATATTTTCTCAAACTTCCTGACAGCCTTAAAGTTTGATTGGCCTAACAGAGTCGGGGCATCAGGTTCTATATGACACTATCTAAAATGGCCCCAATCTGGTGCTCATTTGGTCCCCTTGGCACCGACAAAATAGGCAAGGGATTCCAAGTTATCAGAAATTCAATTTTTAGCAGTTGGCACGTTTCATGCTTTATGTATTTCGAGTCTCAAAGTTTCCGCCAGGATGGTAGAAACTTTAGTTTCAAGATGAAGCGAATAAGATTCAAATATGAAGCCTCAAGGAATCAAGAGCGATGGAGAGTCCAAGGTTAGGACCCCATCCGGTTCATGGATGAACCACCTTTTTAATGGTTGTTTTATTTCCCGACGAAAATAATTCCCTGTTTTCGTGTGTTTCCCCCCCAAAAAAAGTAACCCCTCCTCGGAGGGGTTTCTTTTTTTCATAGATAGCGACCATATAAATTTTAGCCATTCCTTTTAATTCAATTCGGGCGTAGATTGCGCTTAATTAAATTTTAGGAGTTGTTTATGCTTAAAGCCTTCTTGGTCCTTTCAGTTTTGGTGAGTGGATCTGCTTTCGCTCAGAATATGGCCAGCAGTGAAGAATACAGAGACGCCTACGTCGATATGCCGGATGGATCTTCTCGCTACGTCGGTAAATGCTCGACTCATGGTTCAGAAGTATGTTGAACCTTCGGACATGACTCCGGCCCAGATCAAGACTATGCTGGCGAAATTTGATAAAGGCTTGATTACTCAGATCCTTAAGGTACTCCAGATGGATGATATTGCTGGTGAAAACGTGGATCAGGTAACGATCTTTAAAGACTATATCGATGATATTTCTGCAACGATTGTTGCTCATGAAGTTTTCCCTGACCTTAACCTGATTCGTTTCAGTGTGGGTGTTGGTGGAGGTAATGGTGGTTATTTGGTGTTTAATCAATCAGTGAAGGGTGCTAAGACCACTTACGATCTCATGTCTTATACTTTTGATTCTGACCTCAATTATTGTGATAAGAAAGTCTGGCTCAAAAATAATTAGTCGACACCTCTAAGGGCCACGCAAAGTGGCCCTTTTTTTTTGCTCTGGTGCCATTGTGGCAGCCAAATTGGCCCAAACCCCGCCTCAAATGACCATTTTCATTATCAAAACATTGGCACGATTCCTGCTTTAAGAGATTCCAAGAAAGGAGCTGCTAGGATGGTGACTCTTAAAAGTGGCCGGAGGCCAGGACTAACGAAGTAGAGGTCTTCAATGGAAATGATGATTGCAGCTGTAGGGTTAGTTTCAATGTTGCTAGTTACTTTGGCATTTCAGCGTGCCTCATATAAAAAAATCGCCGTTACACTTTAATCTAGGGTGGCGAGCCTGTCTTATTTACAATTTTCGTTAGCGGCAGTCTTCGGGGGTGTACCCTTTGGCCATGAAGCTGCCTCTGATCCTAATGGTAATAATGATGGCCTCTTGTTCAAACCCTTTTCAAGGGCAAGGTTCACTTCATTTTAAGGTTAAAGACTTCAAGCAGGACCCGCTTGTAGAAGAAGAGCGGCTGAGGGCCCTGAGGTTGGAAAAAGAGCTGGCGTGGAAAACAATTGTGGTAGAGGCTGTTGATAGTTTCAGTGAAATAGAAAGTACTGTTCAAAAAAAATGTTTTGCCTGTCATGATGCCAAAACTAAAACACCAATTTATGGTCGGGTCTTTACTAGGGTTAATCCTATCTATCATCACCAACAAGATGGGATCAAAGCCTTAGATTTTTCTCAGAAATTCCCTTTAATCGCAAAGGGAAATCCCTCACAGATAGCTCTCCTTAAGGCAATTAGAAATGAAGTCCTTGATCGAACCATGCCAATCAAGGCTTACACATCTGTTTATAGAAAACGGAAAATCAATCAAACCGATGAAGAGAAAATTCTTGCTTGGACAGATCCATTGATTGAGAAATTAGAAGAGTTTGAAAAACGATTCGATGTTTCTCAACTTGATGTAAATTCACAGATGACAAAGGTTTTTGAGCAGAAATGTTTCCGCTGTCACGCTAACGGAAATGATCGTGGTAACTTTGGCGAAATGCAGGACGTAAAAAAGCTTGTGAAAGGAAAGTTTGTAAACATGCAGAACCCATTGGATTCAGCCATCTACAAGCTCAGTGTCTCAAAGAAAATGCCACCAAACCCTAGAGATGCTCTAGAGGATCAGGAACTTTTACTTTTAGGCGAATGGTTGGAGCGTCTTTCTCTGGAGAATCGAAATAATTAAACTATTCAACTTGAATGTCCGTCTCACAAGTCGAAGAATCTTTATAAACCCCATCACTCTCATGTAAGTCATCATTTACAAATCCCACTGTTATGTGTGGGAAAAAGCGATCAGGATCAAAGAGCGTAGGGGAACCACCACGGTTATTAATCGTCTTAAGAATCTGGCGCCGAATATTGAGCAGGGGCTGAGATTCAATCACCAGGTAATAGGCTTTGGTAAAGATACCATTTTTCATTTTTTCCGCTGATCCAAGGCAAACGATGGAAAACTCCGCTTCCTGAACTTTTAACTCTTTAGCAATTGTATCGATCTCCTCCATGGAGATATAACCACTCAGTTCATTAAGGTATTCAGGTGGAGTGACTACAGTGATGTGGGCCTCGCCTCGTCCAATGAGCTGAGTCCCGGTTAAGTTAATGAGGTCCTTATAAACCTTTTTAACCGGGGCATAGGGGATCTCCATCGTGAGATAGTTACTGTGCGCCTTAAAAGCTTCATTTTGTGCACTGAAGACATTGCGGGAAATAGAAATAGTCTGTGACCAAGTCAAAGGAGCTGCAACCAGTACTAAGGCACTTAGAAGGATCGTTGTTTTCATAATGGCCTTTTAGCTACCACCCTGGTGTCACGTTTTCAAATCAACAGGGGCCAAAGTGGTAAAAAGTGCATGAATTATGGGGTCAAAGGTTGGCACGATTCCTGCTTTAATGATTACAAGATCGGAGCTGCTAGGATGGTAACTCTGGAGCGAAGGCAAGGATGCAAACGAACCAACAGAAAAGGAGTAACTCAAATGGGACTAATGATTGGAGCTGCAGGAGCAATTACGATGATGGCGGTGAGTTTGGCCTTTCAGCGGGTCTCTTACAAAAAAGTAACTCTAACAGTTCGAAAATAAGAGGGCCCCCAGAATGATCTGAGCCCCTTAAACAGGACAAATTAATAAACGAGACTACCCCTTTTTGGGGTAGTCTTATTTTAAGGAGTCCTTTTATGGAGAAGCTGGGTCTCAGGTTGCTTTCACTTCAACGTTCAAGATCAAAGCCGTTGAAATGAATCTCGAAGGTAAATCACCCTCAGCAATCTTCGTCGCCTTAGGCATAGATGTGAGTCTCTTTCTACCTGGCTACCCCAAAAAATGCATAACACGTTGGAAAAAGATTTTCCACAAAGAAGGTAAAGAAGGCCTTAAGGAGGAGAAACGTGGCAAAAATGCCAAGGGCCGTCCCAAAAAGAAATTTGAACCTAACGACATAAATTCAGTTTTGGCAAGACTTGCATATCTTGAAGCAGAGAATGATTTTTTAAAAAAGCTCCACGCCTTGGCGGACTTGAAAGAGAAGAAAGGTACGCGCTAATTGCCAAGGCTTGTAACTGCGCTACGACCCCTTCGATCTCTGAGTTCTGTAAAGTGGCTCGAGTCTCAAGAAATGCCTTTTATGAATGGTTACGGAAACCATTCAAGGTGCCGAGTGATAACGAGCTTAAGTTGATTGGTCTTTTTAATGAGAAAAAGGCCAGATATGGAGTTCGTAGATTAAAGATGGCATATGAAAGGCGATTTAAAGTTCTGATTAACATAAAAAAGATTAAAAGGATTAAAAGAGACTTTGGTTTAATTACTAGGATCAGAAAGAAAAACAAGTTCAGAGCGATATTCATTAAGGGAGAAGAACATAAAGTTGCTCCGAATTTAGTGCAAAGAAATTTCTACCCCCCCAAGGATATGAATATATTATCAGTCGATATTACTGAACTCATCTACAAGGGCGGAAGAAAGGCTTATTTGTTTGTAATAAAAGAACTCAGGAATAGAAGTATCGGACACTACAAAGTGATGGAAAGACCCACACTGGATCTCGTTGTTGAGGGACTACAAGATTACCTAATGAGCATCCCAAAAGAGATTCGCGAAAAGACGATTATTCATTCAGATCAAGGCTTCCACTTTACGAGCTATCAATTTAGGTCGATCCTGAAGATCTGCGGAGTGAAGCAATCAATGTCGAGAAAGGGAAACTGCTTAGATAATGCACCAGTTGAAAGCTTCTTTGGACATTTAAAAGATGAGAGCGAATATAGGGCTTGCGATACATTTAAGGAGGTTAAAGGAGTGGTCAAAAAGTATATGAGGTACTATAACCACGAACGTCCACAGTGGAGCTTGAAAAGAAAAACCCCCGCCGAAGCAGGGGTCTATGTAAGTCTTGTTCTTTAAACTGTCTTGTTTTTGGGGCTCAGATCA
>JAIFLR010000130.1 GCA_020048985.1 Halobacteriovorax sp.
CATGTACAAAAAGGATTGCTCCAAAAATAATGTAAAATGTCCGCTGGCCTCGGGTGATAGAATCCATTCACGCCTCCATTATAAGACTTATCGGCATTAAAATAATTATTCTTAAAGGAGTATTATTCGGATATCAGAGAGATCTTGCTGGTATTAATGATATAGTTTTCATCAAGTATATTTTTACCAATCAAAAACTTTCTTTTGAGTCTTGATCTGTCTGCAAGGTTTACATTCACACTATAGACGGAATCACCTATCCAGACCTTTTCACGAATGAAGTACCTGAGTTTTGCACCCAGAGCACTCCTCACTTCATCAACTTTAACGATCGGTCTAACCAAAGTTCTCTGTATGGAATTTTCATCTTCTGTTTCAAATTTTACGTAAAGAACAGAACTTCCATTCTCAAGTTTCTGGAAGGTAGTAATATTCTCAGCGTGAATGGAGGACGATTCGGCACCAGAATCTATCTTTGCAAAATACTGCAAATCTTTGTTCTCACCAACGTGGACCTTTTCTAAATTACCTATCATTCTAGATTGCAAAGATGCTGGCGATCTATAGGAGACAACCTGGGATTGCCGCGCAGGGAGTATGTACCCCAAAAGGGATATTCCAAGTAACGACAGATATGTTAAATGAACACGCCGTGATGCCATGATACATTTTCGGCGTGTAAGAAAAAAAATTTACTGATTCATAAAATAATCGTCATCATCCATAGTTGGAGGCGTGGTTCCCAATTGTTGAGTGCCCTGCTCAAATGATTGCGGGTCAGAATTAGGATCAAAGCCTTCAGCAAAAGATTCTAAAAAACCATCGGCTGAGCCAGGGGCGAGTGGTTTACCAGTTTCTTTATTCACCAACATACTCACAATTCCACCAGGAACTTTAAATTCTGGTGCACCAAACTTTTGCATGGCAGACGACATATAGTCTATCCACATTGGAAGGGCCGATTTCCCTCCTGTCTCACCATAACCAAGTGAACGGTTATCATCAAATCCAGCCCAAGCTCCGACAACTATGTTACTTGAAAAACCTACGAACAATGCATCCACATAATTATTTGTTGTACCCGTTTTACCACCAATGTTTGCTCCTAAACTTTTGTCAACTGCAGCAGTTCCATAAAGTGTCACTCCTCGCAAAAGATTGGACATGATAAAGGCAATTCTTGGGTCCAAAACCTGGGTTGGATTCAAATTCGTCAGAAAAGGATTTCCAGCAGGCTTGGCATCAGTTTCAACCGCAAGATTCTCATCTTTAGGGGCTGCCTCAACTTCCGGCTGAGTTGGCCAGGCCGGATCGGCAGCGGGGATCGTATAGGACTTTCCATTTCGGTCTCTAATAGAAGTGATGTGGTGGAGTCTTACTGCTCTTCCTTCGTTTGGAAAAACGGCATAAGCTTTTGTAAGTTCAACCAGACTAATCCCGAATGATCCTAAGGCAAGACTCATATCTTTTGGTAATTCAGCCTGCATGTGAAAACGATTAACAAAATTATGAATTTTCCCTACTCCAAGATCCTGAACCAGTCTCACAGTAGGAATGTTGCGACTTACCTCAAGAGCATTTCGAAGAGTCATGGGGCCTTTAAAATCTCCATCATAATTTCGTGGCTTCCAGCTTAGAGAATCATCCACGCCACCCAGCGCCTGAGGTGTATCCATGAGTACACTAGAAGGGTTATAACCATTCTCCAAACTTGCAGCGTAAATAAATGGTTTAAAAGCAGATCCTGGCTGCCTACTCGACTGAATCACCCGATTGAACTGAGACTTTTGAAAGTCAATTCCTCCGACCATGCTGACAATCTCACCATTGGTGGCATTTAAAGCAATCAAGGCACCTTCTGCTTCCGGTTCTTGGTCTAGCTCCCCTTCAAAAAACTTCTGTTTAGACAGAAGAAGCTTCAGGGCCGGCTCTTTATATTTTTTAAAAAAATCAGCGTTTATCAATTGATCTGACCCGACTGTCTTACCTTTGATCGAGACCAGAATAACATCCCCACGCTTAACTATTTTGGAGGGTGTTTTCTGAGGATTAAAATAGACCGGGTTTTCTCCAAACTTTCTTTCATGCGCCCAAGAGAAACCAGCTTCTGGGATAATCACCCTGGTTCCTGCGATTTCAACTAATATGATTCTTTTTAGATCATCCGCATCCACAACAACTGCCGGATAACTTTTATTTATCTGTAAGAAACCAATAAATGGATCAGCTTTCGCGTTACCGATTGATACAAGATTCTTAAATCGCTCATTCAGCTTTGATTTTTCTTCATCAAAATATAATCGATTTTTTGCAAGAGCATCGTCTTCCTCGTGAAATTCGTAGATATTTTTACCGGCCACGGCAAAGGTAAAGTACGTGGACTGCTCTCGTAATATTTTTTTACGCTGTTCTGTAATGAATGCACTAATCTCTGCATCGTCTTTTAAATGTCTGACTCCGCCCTTATAGCCCTGCCTCTTATCCAATTCCTTGACTCTTTCTAGAACTATTTTCTCTGCTTTTTTCTGAAGACTCCAGTCCAGCGTCGTATTTACAGTAAAACCCTGCGTAAGAAATTCATCTACTCCTACAGACTTCATTACTTCTTGTCGTATCCAATCAGTAAAATGTCCGCCTTTCAAATCATTAGCAATGCGAATCCGCATTTTGAGATCTTCCTGGAGAGCACTCTGGTATTCTTCTTGATTAATTTTCTTCGTTTCGAACATCCGCTTCAAAACGTAATTTTGGCGAACTTTCGCGTATTGAGGGTTCACGTAAGGTGAGTACCTTCCTGGCGCAACGAGAAGACCTGCCACGAGGGCACACTCCGCAGGTGTTGCTGATTCGAGATTCTTATCAAAATATCCTTTAAAAGCTGCTTTTACTCCGTAGTATCCACCACCCAAATAAACTTGATTAAGATAAAGAAAAAGAATCTCTTCCTTTGTAAATTTCTGCTCAATTTTCCGGGCCAATAAAAGATCTTTTACTTTTCTGGAAATCGTTCTCTCTTTAGATAGGAGAAATGACTTGGCAACCTGCTGGGTGATGGTTGATCCACCCTGCACTAGACGACCTTCTTTTAGGTTCACAATGAAGGCACGAAGAATACCGTAGTAATCTATCCCTTCATGCTGATAAAAGTTGTCATCTTCAGCTGCCAAAAATGCATCGACTACTTTTTTAGGGATTTTTTCAAATGGAACAACATCTCTGGTCTCGGCACCGATTTCGAGCAATACCTCATTGTCTCTGGACATGATCCTCGAATTCATCGGGGGATTATAATCTTTAAGCGAGTTAATTTGTGGCAGATCATGGGATATATAGAAGAACATCCCAATTAAACCAAAAATCCCAAATAAACTAAGGGCCGCAAGCACGGCGAGAGTCTTCACTAAACGTTTCAAGAACATTCCTTCGTTTGAACAGCTTTGAAGAGTATATTAAGGCTTTTTGTGAAGAATGAAAGGGTTACTCTTTGTAATCTATTTCTTTGAGACTATCGCTCAAGATTTTAATTTTTTTCTCAGCGGCTTCAAGTGTCTGGCGGCATTGCTTATAGAGATCAATTCCCTGCTCAAATCGTGTGAGACTTTCATTTAAACTGGTATCACCCGACTCAAGTTCTCGGACAATTTGCTCGAGTTTAGTGAGTGAAGTTTCAAAATCTTTATCAGTTTTGCCGGTCATAATGAGTCTCCGTTGCCGTTTTGACACCTCTATCGTCGCATACCCCATAATCGTCCGACAAGTTATCAGACACTTATAATGCAATGGAGTAAATTGCCCTGCTAGGTTTCTGGCACAGGGGTTGCTAAAATTGCCTATGAGGGCATTTTTAGCCCACTCCATCAGGATGAAGGAGTCCATGAAGAATATTTGGGTACCGTTATCAGGCCAAGTGGCCCAGCAGCGTAAAGTTGAAACCATTGCCAACAATGTGGCGAACGCTAATACCGTTGGGTTTAAAAAAGATCAGCTTGTTTTCAAAGAACATTTAACTGCCCTGACTCAAGGGGTAGAAGATATCGATATTCCACGCAAAGAATTTTCTCCAGCCGATTTTTATCATACTCAAGGTGCGGAAAATGCCATGGTTGCAGTAGATGGTAGTTTCACGATCCATGAGCAAGGGCAGTTCATTCCCACCAGCAATCCTTTAGACATCGCACTTAAGGGAGATGGATTTCTGGAAGTTCTCACTCCTACTGGCGTGCGCTTTACCCGCAAAGGAAATTTATCTTTAAGCCGGGACGGTGAACTTGTGACCGATCAAGGATTCAAAGTCTTGAGCGCTCTTGAAGTTCCCTCTGAAGCCCTTAGAGAGCCTGCCGCAATCAACTCATTTCCAAAACCAGAAGACCGAATTGTAAAAGTTCCTACGAACTCAACACTCACAGTATCCCTGGATGGAGAACTTCTCACTAAAGATGGAACGATTGGAAAACTATCCATCGTAGAATTCGCCGATAAACATGCCCTTAAAAAAGAAGGGAATTCGCTTTTCATCACTCCGGATGAAGCCAACATTGTCAGAACAGACATCAAGACAACGGTTAATCAGGGCTTTCTCGAAGGGTCAAACGTAAACGCAATTGAAGAGATGTCAGAATTAATTAAGGCCCATCGTCATTTTGAATCGATTCAAAAAGCGATCAATGCTTATGACAGCATCTCAGGTAAGGCAGCTAATGAAATTGGTAAATTTTAAGGAAGGAGATATTATATGATGCGAGCACTCCATACTTCTGCAACAGGAATGGCAGCCCAGGAATCAAACGTAAATACAATATCCAACAATATTGCAAACGTGAACACGACTGGCTTCAAAAAAGCTCGTACCGAGTTTGATGACCTTCTCTATGAAACAGTTCAAGAGGCCGGATCCAAGTCTTCTGCAAACTCAGAATATAACGTTGGTCTCCAAGTTGGTTCTGGTGCCAAAGTTTCAGCAACAAGAAAGATTCATACGCAGGGCTCACCTCAAATGACAAATAACCCATACGATCTGATGGTTAATGGTGAGGGCTTTTTAGGAATAATTGGCCCAAATGGTGAGCTTAAATACACCAGAGACGGAAGTTTTAACGTGGACGCTCAAGGAAATATGGTCTCCCGTGCAGGTCACCGAGTATTTCCGGGGATTGTGGTACCACCAAATATTATGAAAATTAGTATTTCCGAAAATGGGAATGTTGAAGCTTTTACCCGTGAATCTGTCGAGCCAATTAATTTAGGTCAGGTTCCAATTTTTACATTTGTAAACCCGGTTGGTCTTCGTTCAGAGGGTGGAAATCTTTTGGCAGCGACAACTGGAAGTGGCCAGGCAATTCAAAACATACCCGGCGAAAACGGCTCAGGGATGTTAATGCAAGGAGCGATAGAAGCATCTAACGTTAACGTCATGAACGAAATGACAGACTTAATTAAAGCTCAGCGTGCCTATGAAATGAATTCCAAAGTTATGGGTGTAGCTGATCAAATGTTACAAACCGTAAACAACATTAGATAAAACATGAAATACGTATTACTTTTTCTATTTTTTATCATTCAGACTTCTTTTGCCTGTGAAGTTTTTCTTCCCTATCAGATGGTTGTTTTTAATGGGGAAAAATCCGGAAAAAATGTCTTTCAAGCAAAGAACTGTGAAAGCTCAGTGACTGATGACCTACACCATCTTGTCACCGGACTCGAGGGCAGAATTGCTTCATTTCAATTGAAAGAAATGATGACATCACGGGGACACGCTATTGAAATTGGTCCTCAGTCCATAGTTGTTCATCAATTCAGCACGATGATTCGTGATCAACTCCCACTTCCGTCCGGAGTGCAGGTCAAAACCACACGTTCAATTAACAAGACAGGAATTTTAGCTTTGCCAGCTGGTGATAAACTGGAAATTACCTGTTCTGGGTGCCTCTATGGAATACAGCAACCTCTAAATATTACAGTTTTGGGGTTTGATGGCTCAAAGCAATCGTTTTTGGCCAACGCTGATTTTGTTAAAATGGTTAAGGCGTATCGACTACTCTCCGCTCTACCATCATTTAGTTCTTTTAATGGATCTGATGATCTTAAAGAGGAATACGTTGAATCGATTCCTCACACAGAACTCATAACATCTGTTGATGAACTTAAATTTTACAAAACCAATAAACCCCTCAAGGCCGGTGAGATCCTTAAAAAATCAGACCTCAATGCCATTAACCTTGTAAGGGCAGGGCTTAAAACAGACGTGGTTCTGGAAAACCAAATGATCAGAATAAAAACCCAGGGAATTAGCCGCAGTAATGGGGCAATTGGGGAGATCGTTGAAGTGTTTCATCCTCAAAAGAATAAAAAATATCAAGGTCGAGTTATTGATATCAACAAAGTGTTAGTCGAACTATGAAAATCTTACCTCTCTTTTTTCTCCTATTCTTTGTTTCATGCGCCAACTACGTTAGCAATCTTCATCGCCAGATTGACCGTGAGGAAAAAGTGAGTCGTGGTGATACCCGTGAAGGCATGAAGGAGCACTACTCTCCTTACAAAAATCGCTTCAATCGCGAAAATGATAAGCGTCCGGTGAAAGATCCCCATACATTTTCTATGAGTGATGGTGGTCCATCAAACCAATTACAGCCACCTGTTAAACGCGAGTACCGGCCGCAGAGATATAAGGCCAATGATTTTGTCGATTCAGACAGCGGTGGAAGTTTATGGGCCAACCAGGGGTCTAGCTCCTCACTTTTCACCTACCAAAATGATAAACACACAGGTGATATGGTGATCATTAACGTCCTAGAAAATTTAAGAAATCAAATCTCATCTGAACTAAAGCGAGTTTTTCCTGATAAACCTAAGAAGGTTGTTGCGGGTGCAAAAGGCGATGCCAAGAATCCTGGCGCCCAACCACCGGCAACAAGTAACCAGCCACGTGAAGAAGAAATGGATATGAAGATCTATGATAAGATTTCTGGGACAGTGATGGAGGAAATCAGTAAAGATTATATTCTCCTGCGTGGAAGAAAAGAAGTGATCTTCAAAAAGGAAAAACAGTCCATTGAAGTACAAGGACTTGTTTCAAGAAAAGACATCATGGAAAATGATTACGTAAACTCGGACAGACTTTTAGATTCCCGAGTCTTTATTATAAGGCAAAATCAATGAAAAGATTTCTCCCACTTCTCCTTTGTGCTCTAACTTTTCCGGCCTTGGGGTCATCGAGCCGTCTTAAGGATCTCGTGACAATCAAAGGTGTAAGAGAGAATCCACTGGTTGGTTACGGACTTGTCATTGGTCTCAACGGCTCGGGGGACGGTGGCGGTGAAATTACTAATACTTCACTTAAAAAAATGTTCCAAACTTTAGGTCTTAATCCACAAAAAGAAGTGACCTCCAAAAATGTCGCTGCTGTAATTGTGACTGCCAAACTTCCAGCTTTTGGACGTGTCGGTCAAAAGTTAAGTGTGACAATTTCCTCGATTGGAGACGCCTCATCTCTCGCAGGTGGAACACTTTTGGTAACACCTCTTAAAGGTGGTGATGGCCAAATTTATGCCGTTGCCAACGGGGCTATTTCCATCGGCGGCCTGGATAAAGGCAAAAAACTTGCAACTACCGGCCGAATTCCTGATGGTGGGATAATTGAGAAAGAAGTTGAAATGTCCTTTAATGATAAAAAAGCCGTTCGTATGGCGTTGAATAATCCAGACTTCACAACAGCCGCAAGAATTGAAAAGACGATTAACCAAGAACTTGGTGGCAAGTATGCCACTGCCGCAGATGCCACCACTATTGATGTTATTATCCCGACTTATTATGAGCGTAAAGTAGTTGAGTTAATCGCTAATATTGAAAATTATAAAGTTATTGCTGATACTTTTGCTAAAATCGTGATCAATGAGCGCACCGGAACCTTAGTTGCTGGCGGCGACATTGTTTTAAAAAAATCGGCCGTCAGTCACCGTGATATGGTTTTAGAAGTTAAAGGTGGAGACGAAAGCACGGGTAAAAAAGTCATGCAAGCGATGGAACAAACCACTACTATCAATGACTTAGTAAAGGCTTTAAACGCTCTAGGAACTACTCCTGAAGACCTCATTTCCATCTTTCAAGCGCTTAAGGAAAATGGATCACTACTCGCCGAAATTGAATTAATCTAATCTTTAGCCGGGTGTCAAAAAGACACTCGGCTAATTTTTCCCTGTTAAGTTTTCCCCTAACACTCCGACCCCAAAAAATGCTACACTTTAAATAGAATCTCATCAGGATGATGAGGTCAAGAAACCAGGATGGTTCCGAGTGAAAGTCACTGCCGATTTCAAAACTCTACCCGCTCAAAAGCCAACAAATCCTGTTAAACCGTTTGAAGAAATCGCTGAGGGCATGGAAGCGAATTTTACCTCGCATTTACTTGCAGAAATGAGGAAGACGGTTCCCAAGGAAGATCAGGATTCATCAGCAATGGAGTACTATAATTCTTTGCTGGATTACGAAAGAGCACAACTTATGGCAAAATCTGATAGCGGCCTTGGAGTGAAAAAAGTCATCCTAGACCAGATAGTGCCACAGCATATGAAGCATTATTTAAAAAACGCGCAAGCCACGGTGCCAAGTCAAGGAATGACGAAAGTATCCATGAAGGAGAATACAAATGAGTAGTATCGACACACGTTCAACGTTTTTCCCTAAAAGCCGTTCTGCTCAAACTGAATCAGCTCAAGGTGGAAGTAAAGTTGGTGCGACTAATGGTAACTCTGCGGAGCGTACGACCGAAATCATCGACAGAACTGGAGCTGACGCCAAAGTAAATATTGGCGATGGCGTAAAGGACTTTGCCCGCATCAAAAAAGCAGCAGTGAATGCGCCTGAACAAGATAATTCAGAAAAGATTGCTCGCTTAAAGGCTCAAATTGCGGCCGGAACCTACGAAGTGGATTATGACGGCCTTGCCGACAAAATCCTTACTACTGAGTTTTAAGGAGTCCTGAAAATGGATTTACGCATGGATGAGAAAAAACTTTATTACCAGCAGGTTCTTACCGTTTGGGAAGGATTTTGTCACCTCCACACGGAACTATACGATCTGACTTGTGACGAGTACCTCACGCTGCTCTCGAGTGATGTAGATAAATTAGAAACAATGCTTCCCTTAAAGGAAGAGATCATTGGAAGAATTGGTGCGCTAGAGGCTGAACGCGCTCATCTAATCGAAAGACTAAATCGCAGTAATCTTTTTTCAGAAGATATAGTTAAATCTGGAGATCTTCTTCATGCATTTGGCGAGATTGATCAGCTTGCTGGTCTCCCTGCATTGAAAAACTTAAACTCCCTTTTGATTGATATCATCCATAGAATTCAAGACCAAAATAAAAAGAACCAGATGTTCTTAAATAAAGCGATGCTCTCTTTGCGTGAAGTGAAACAAGGTTTCACTGGTAAAAAGACATTTACAACTTATGGCGCGGACGGAATGACTCGCGCCAATGGGCGATAATAGCCAAGGGACCAAGGATTGGGCTCAGACTTATTAAGTATTGGTAAATCAGGCCTTTTTACTGCGAAACAGTCGATGTCGACTACTTCGCATAATATTGCCAACGCTAACACTGAGGGGTTTTCACGTCAGGAAGTTAGGACAGAAACTGGTGTTTCTCTGGGTGAAGGCAATCACGTAACGGGTTCAGGTGTTGAAATCCAAAGCATTCGCAGGGCCCATGATGAACTTGTAGACAAAAAGCTCAACAGCTCCATTACTGGCCACAAATACAATGAAGAACGAAGTCTTCAGTTAGGGCACGTTGAAGAAGTTTTTAATGAAATAAATTCTGACGGTATGAATAAA
>JAIFLR010000013.1 GCA_020048985.1 Halobacteriovorax sp.
ATGGGCAGAAATAATTCCTTGGCCATATATAATCCAAGGCCAAGGCCTGTCACTTCGTTGGGAGAAATCGCCCTTTCAAAACGATTAAAAATCCTCTCAAAATTTGAAGCCTCAATACCAATCCCCATGTCAGTCACCGTTATTTCCACATCCTTATCATGAGCCTCTACTTCTATTTTTACTGGCTTACCCTTCCCATACTTAATGGCATTAGTGAGAAGGTTATTGATCACTTTCTCAATTCTGACTTTATCAATTCTGACTATCGCGTCGAAATTACAGATGAATTCAGGTGGGGACATCTTAAAGGATTGAAAAACTGGATCCAATCTATCGATGACTTCTGAAATGACATTACAGATATTGTGTTTTTCAAATTCAAATTTGTAATGACCAGATCGAACTCTGCCAAAATCCAAGATATCATTTATCAAGAAACTTAATCTTTTAATCTCTTTGTTCACTTGCCCAGAAAAAGCATACAATCTTTTGGTATTCTTACCATTTTCAATTAATAATTCGTTTCTCAAAAGCATTTCTGCTTGAAGCTGTAGCGCCGTAAGAGGAGTCCTTAATTCATGTGCGACGACGGATAGAAAATCATCTCTTGATTGGACCAAGGCCCTAAATTCTTCTTCCTGTGCAGCTTTAGTGATAATGCCTTTCAATGATTGAGCAAACTGAGTTGCAGCATCATTAACCGCCTGCTCGATTGAGCAAACAATAACTTCACGTTCAACAGGGCTTAAGACGACTTCTTCCTCCAGCACATCACATATAACTTGCCTCAAAATTTGATACTCAAGTATCAATTGGTCTATGGTGTATTCAAAACTGAAGGCTCGATCTTCTCCATGAATTTGTCCTAACCGGGTACTTTCATCTTTGTCGGATTTTTTTCGCGCCTCCGTCCGGTTTATCGAAGTAGAAAGAGCAGAGGCCAAATGTGATAAATATCCAGGCAGAGAGTCCCTGAGGGCAAGTTTCTCTTGATGATGTGCCGAGCGCACTTCTGATAAAGTTATTTTTTCCCATTCATCCATGATTCTGGGGATGTTTTTTTTAAGTCGATCTGAAGTTTTGTTGGGCAATTTCATCCTTTGGTCGATAAAGGAGAACATATAAAAAGAAGTGAAGCTAGAACCAAGGCAACATTAGTATTTCGTGATTAGGATAACTTACATAATTGCTTGCTTAGGTCTTTACCACAGTGAATTCTTCCTCTAAGCTTTTCACATGAAAAAACTATTCCTTATTTTAGCTCTCTCTTTTCACTCCCTAGTCTCCTTCGCCCAGAGTTTTGAACTGAGGCCCATGGCAGAATTAGTCAGTCAAATTGAAGGTTCAAAATTTACCTTTAAGGAGAAAGGACTTCTTTTTGGTTTCTCCAGTATTCAAAGCTGCATGTACGTTGCAGAAGAGATGGTCATTTTTAAAAATTACTGCTCTCCAAGGAATAATTACCCTGCTCGTGGCTACACAATCATTTCTGCGAAATTTGGGATGATTGATATTTATGAAGAGCAAATTGGTGCCATCAATAAACGAGATATTACTCAAACTGAATTCTCGCAGAATCTTGCCCCTTACCTTACTATACCTCTGCCACTAACAAGCTTAGATAGTCTGAGTGCTGTAATGGAGACTCTTTACTCTCAGTACAATCCCGGTTGCTGGTCAACGAATTGGAGCCACTACTCTCATCTTCCAGAAGCTGCTTGCAGTCGGGCGGCCGGTGACGTCCTGGGATTTGATGTATGGAATCAAGGGACCCAGGAAATAACCGGAAATGACGAAGCGTGGGCCGGTCTTTTTCAAACCATTGAAAAACAATTAGGTTTTTAATTGTGAACAACTTATAATAAAGCTCAGAGCGGATCGATAAGTTCGATTAAATTCTTTCATAGAAGACTCTTTGTCTTTTTGGATTCTTGATTTTTTACCTTTCATTTTCTGCAGAACTTCCAGGTCATGAATATGCCCCAAGTCGTCCTGCATCCTTTGTAATCGAAGGTAAAAGTGACCGAGGGCCTCTAAACTATAACGGACTTCTTTGATAGCAATTCGGAGGTGATGCAAATCCTTCGGAGTCAGTTCCAACTTCTGAAATTTATGAAGCTTAATATTTAACTTCCTCATCCCTCGTTTATAAGTGCTGAGGATTTTTAAATCGGAATGGCGATGGAGAAGTCTAGTATCAAAATCTTTTATAGCGTCTATTGTTCTTTTTCTTGCTGCCTTTTTTGTCTTCATCAACTTTTTAGTTTTCAGTCCATAAGTCTTTGCATTTAAAATGGCGACATCCAGATCACGATCTTTTCCTAAAGTTATTGCGAGCTCTTTTAACTTGCGACTATTAACAACAACCGACAACCGACGAATCGTAATTCTGATCTTGTGGATGGTCTTGACCGTAGGTTTCTTGCTCGCCTTTTTGAGAAGTTTCTCAAAAATTTCCATCTGGTGATATTTGTAATTAAGCAGTGTCTTGCTCGAGACGTGAGGTCTTTTCATACAAGACAAGTGTGTAGAACAAAGGCCCAAACTGTCGATGCGCTGTGAACTCTTCTCCGAAATAACAATGAGTTAGAAGATATTGGTCAAGTAATCTCGTAGGTCATCCGACAAGAACAGGATGAGATTATGGCTAGTGCTTCTCACAATTACTTTTTCCCTTAATGCTGCAGCTCAAACCAGCTGCCCTTCTCTCAATCATATTTTTCTCATCCATGGCATAGGTGGGAATGCTAAAAGCTTTGGTCAAATGGAGAAGTATATTGAAACGGTTGATGAGTGTTACCGTGTTCATTCCTTTGAGTATGACACTGGTAATAGCTCCTTAAGCACCTATGAATTCGCTGCTAGCTTTGATCAATTTCTTTCAAAGAAGATTTTAGTCAAAGAAATATCACAATTCGCGAAGTTAATCCAGTAATCTATGAACAAGTCGATGCATTCATCACTCTCTCCACACCGCATTGGGGAGCAGAAATTGCCAATATTGGAAAACATCTTTTTTTTACTTTGCCTGAGGGAGTAAAAAATCCCATTTCTCCATTTGGAAGGATTGAACTCAATGAGATGAGTTATGGCAGCCGCACGATAGAAAATTTGGATTCTATTTTTTCTCAAAATTTTCGTCCGATAAATTTTAGACCTCTGGCCATTGGCGGAGTTCATAAAATCAAAAACAAGCTTATCGGGGAAAATGATACAGTGGTGCCAGTTTATTCTTCAAGGCCTGATCATTATTTTTCTAACAATGAAATAAACGTGAATGTAAATTCGGGATTTATTCCGGCTTCCTCATTCACCAAATCAAGCCGCATCCCCTTCGTCACAGTTGCAGCGACACATTTAAAATTGGATCTGCCCGGGATAGCGACAATCCCGGAGAAATGTTTACAAAAGAGTGGATGTGACCACCCTTCACTGCCAGTGATTATAGACCACCTTAAGGGACGCTCCATAGCAACAGTGAGTGAAGAGCTGGACCACTTCCGAAGCAGTATTCACCTAAATAATGTATCCGGGGATAAGATTGATAAAAAAGACGTTAAGATTGAAATAGTGGAAAGCCCTCATGTTTCCATACCTGTTTCTCAGAAACTAAAATGTTATAAGGGAGATGCAAAACGTAAAGAGGGGCTCGCTTTTTCATTTCATGGCCATACTAAAAAGTCTGGCGTTCAGAAAATCCGCGTTATTCTGACTTTGAAAAATAAATTTCAACGCGAACTGGAAATTCCTGTTGAAGGTGGCCATTCAACTATCATCCGTTTGAGCCTTAACTAGCATTTAACACATTATCACTAGCGCAGTGACTCCTCATCCTGAAGAACCACTTTAGTCGACAATCTATATTTCTATTCTAATATGACATGTTTTTGTATTTAAACTCTTTCCAGGAGATGTAAATGCGACCTCATATCCTATTTTTAGTTTCGTTGTTCTTTCTTGTTTCTTGCGGAGGAAAATCAAGTGGCAATGGCCAAGGCGATAGCACCAATCCTACTGCAAATGATGAGGTCCAAAATGAAACAATCAGCTCAGATGGCTCTAACATTAATGGAGTCTACGCTACCACCCTTCTGGCCATGAACAAAAACATCCATATATGGAAAGTCGGAACCGCCGCCATTCAACGAGTTGGTGATACTTTCTCCGCCTTTGTAAAAATAAAGTATGGCCAGAGGAACACGACTCTTAAACAGTCTATCTATTCAGGTACAAGATGCCCCTCCATGAAGGATGACCTGAATGAAGATGCCTATGTTGATATTAATGAAGCAATGGTGGCGATTGGGCAAATCGTTATCCCACTGGATGGTAATCTTGACTCACAAATGGATGGATCAGCAGTTTATCCCGCGGGCGATGCAGAGTATGGTTCATTTTTGTATCAATCAACAGCAAGCTTCGCAAGAATGTTTGCAGACCTAAAGACACCCGACTTAGATCCATCAGACAACATCATCAAACTTAAAGCGGAGGAAGGTTTATCCCTTTCCGGACGCATCGTTTTGCTCCAAGGGGTGAACGAAAGCTTATATGTCCCAGATACTGCCGCCACTAATAATGAAGGCAGTGTTCATAAGACTATGCCTATAGCCTGCGGAGTTTTAAAAAAGGTTGGTCGTTTGCCTGAAGAATTTGCTGGCACAATTAACTGAAACTAAAAAAAACACCCCAAAAGGAGCTCTACCTTTGGGGTGTTGAATATTTGGACTGATACAGATAGAGTCCCCGCGGCGAAGCAATCTTCCACAATCTCTTCATTTTCTCTGGCCCGTTTATCAATGAAGAAAATTCATCTGGAGAAATTTTCCCTCCTCCAACTAACCAAATTGCACTCATCAAGTGCCTAACCATGTGTTTCAAAAATCCATTACCTTCAATTCTTAATTGATAGCACTGCCTTAAATTTTGAGGCAACACAAAAAGTTCTGAGTGTGAAAGAACCGTGTGAGGGTCAATTTCTGAGATATCACATGAGGAAATATCTCTTACAGTGGTCTTCACATTACTTCCAGCGGAGCAAAAATTGTGGAAACTATGCCGGCCTACAATCTCTCGCGCGCATTTTTTCATGAGATCAAAATCTAACTGGTAGGGATTATTTGCCAAAAACAGCTGATCAACATTGCCTGAATTAAGCACATTCGTAAAAAGGTATCGATACTCTTTAGAAATGCTGTCTGAAGCAGGCCTAAAAGAGCCTTCACAGGGAACAAATTCCAGGCACCTGATCTGCCGAGGAAGTATCTCATTGAGCCTGATTAAAAATGATTCGCATTCAATGTGATTTTCAGAAGTCACTTTAACGACCTGTTCAATCGCATGAACTCCAGTATCAGTCCTTGAAGCTCCCATCGTTGTTATCTTGCCACTCATGAGATGAGTAAGAGATTGATTGAAATCGTTCTGGATGCTAGGGATATCTTTCTGCCACTGGAAACCGCAATAGTTTGTTCCGTCGTATTGAATTGTGGCCTTGTAATAATTCATAAGACATATTTTCATCTTTGAGTATAAAAAAAGCTACCCAGAAGATCGCACTTAGCTAAACTTTTAATTTTTCTTCTTCTTCTTATTCTTTTTGCCTTCGAAAACTGGAAATGTAACTCCCCCCATGATTCCTGTTTGAACACTCGTGATGGCCGAATGCTCAATTGATCCACCATAATTATCTAAAAAGGGTGCATCATCGACTTTACCGTAAACTCCACGGGCAGTGGCCATCAGATAGAACTGTTTACCGGCCCGAGTATTATAGCTAATACGGAAACGGCCATCAGCGTGAAAACCGTAACCCGCCAACTGGAAATTGTTATCGTTGTGGCGAACGGAACCATCGTAACCATCGGCGATGTAGATATTGGTTTTAGTAACGAGCATACCAGCTCCCGCACCAATCCCCGCATCAGCGCTCCAGCGCTTGTTCACACTGGTGAAGAGATTCTGATAGTACACAACTCCGGCATTAACATAGTTGTAGCCGTCAGTGTGCTCCAGGTGGATCGGTGGATTATATCCAGCAGCTCTGAGATCAGCGATGGTATAAGAGGTGCCACCATGCCAGAACGGGCGATCGTAATTTCCAGATATTTCGTAATTCTCAGAAAGATCCATCACCCATTTCATATGATCAGTTCCAACTTCAATAGCAACCTTATCAGTGATCATGTAACCGAGGCGCAGATTATACTGGGGCTGAGTAATCTTGGTTGGGTCTATATAGGAGCGCAAAGTATTAGACGGGTGATCTACACCTTTCACATCATGAAGAGTGAAAGTACCATCCGGTGTTTTAAAGGTTACGTCCGAGCGAGAGTGTTTACCTCGATGATATCCCCAAATAACGTAAACCCTGCCTTTATTGACTTGAGCTGAAATTGGAACCATTTCTTCTACCTCATGCCCGACGATCTCTTGCAGATCAGCCTTGGAGCGCTCACGCATTTCTCGCAAAAAATCTTCAGGACAATCCTGTCCAAAAACGAGGAACGGGCAAAGTATCAGAGTAAGAAATAAAAACTTCATAGGCACTCCTTGCAGATGAACCAAGGATACCTAGCAGGCCTTAAAACTAGGAAAAAAAATGTCCCATTTTCTTGTGAAAAGTTCTTAATAATTCTCTATGCTTAGGCATAAAAAGTCATATTTTGAGCTGATGGTGGAGCAGTAAAATCTATTAGATGTAGAAGCTACAACATACGCTAATGCAGACGTTAAAACTCAAGTCAATACGAGGTCAATTCAAAGACCTCGATCTAGTCTCAAGACTTAGAATAGTCCTAAAAGTTAAATTGATTCTTGGTCCGATTGGATAAGATTTTTTTGAAATACTGTGCTGCCAATAGTGTTGAGTTTCACCTTTCATTAGCAAAAAACTTCCATCTGTTAAATCGATAGAATTTTTTAATCTTTTGTCGAAATAATGTCTAAAATTAATTGTTCTGGTTGCGCCAAAACTAACAGATCCTATTGAGGGATTTTCTCCAAGTTCTTTTTCATTATCTCGGTGCCATCCCATGCTATCATTTTCATCACGGTAGAAATTTAATAAGGCGCTATTAAATTTTACTCCTGAAGATTTCTCTATTTTTTCTTTAATTTGGATAAGAGTGGAATTCCAGGGAGTGGGCTGCATGGTTATACCTGAATAGGAATAGCCTTTGCCTGAGTCCCCGTACCAAGCCGTCAGCCTCGGCTGCATAACTTCTTTCCCAAACATTTTTATTGGCTCCTGTTTCCAGGGCACTTCGTTTTCTAGTGCTAAAAAATATCTTTGAGACTCAGCCTCAGTGAAAAATTCGGAAAAATAAAATGCTTCTCCATCTTGAGAAAGCAAATTGCCAGTAGTTTGATTTGATTTTGATTTTGATGGCACAATTTTGTTTATCATTAATGCCGTTCGCTGACAATCGGAAGGCTCCTTAGTGGAGCCTGCCGAAATTACAATTTTGAATTTCCAGTTTTAAAGACAATATTTATCGTCTTCTTCCATTACCTGTATTCAATGGCGAAGTGGCTGCTTAAGACCCTTCAAAAAGTCTCCTCCAGGCACTAACAAGCACCCCGATTCAATCATCGCCACAAAATGTTGCCAAACTCAGCCATATCTCCCTCATTTTCAGGACTTAAGTGTCTGTTTTTCTTACTCAGAAGAACCTCAGTTATAATTCTACAATGCTTACTAAGTTGAAAAAGACCATTCTTGCTTTACTGATGCTTTTTGCACTTACCTCTTGTGAGGAATACTTTAGAACTGAAAAAGCACCACATAGCTGGGAAGGTGCCATTACTTCTATTATTGGATCAGTTATATCCAGCGCCCATGCAGTTGACGGAATCTGCCTTTCTACGTGTACCATAGATAGATGTGCACATTTAATTGTTCATACTAATTCAACTACAAGCGAGACGGTCTGTTCGACAAATGCCACGGCCAGATACAAATTCGACTTCACTGAAGATCCAAATGAGTACTATAGTGGAAAACTGATTGAAATTTTAATTATAGATGCTGACGACGAACTCAATAACAGATCATATATTGAGGTGGTTGATAAAAACGCCCCCGTTAAAATAAAAGATTTATCTGCTGCTGAAAGCATTGTTTCTACGGCAATAAAAGGTCAAATTTTAAAAGCAATCGATGAGAGTGTAATTGATCTGCGTAGTACCTACGATGAAGCCTTATCCTATATAACCATTTCAAGAATTAACGACACTTTGAATATTCTAGCGGGCTCGGGGGCAAATCTTCTTTCTGACTTAAGTGACAATGAAAAAGTGAGAAAAGCAATTAAGCTCTCCAACCAATTAGATCCCGTTTTTCTAGGCAGACTAATGTCAATGTATCAAGAGTCGGAAGCAGAGGGACAAGTCTTCACAAATATAAAAACTCTTTGTAATGATGAGCATTCAAATCTCACTGGCGAAGAGAACCTCATGAACTCAAATCTTCCCAGCTGTTACCTTTCAAAAAGTTCTATTGCAAGTGGTTCGCTGCTGGCCTGGAGTCCAATAAGTGAATTGTTGGGCGAATGTATTTTCAACTCGGGAACATCTCAAGCAACCTGCACAGATCCCGACAGTGGTTTAATGTTGATAGGATTGCTACCAAGTGAGCCAGTAAATATCACCGACTATGTACTTGCATCAGATTACCTCGCAAATAACTATACTAGCAACAGTTGTGCTACAGGTTATAATCGAAGTGGTGGATCATATATAATTGATACGTCTATCCAACTGGTACTTTCCCATACAGGCCCAACGACAGTGAGTCTTACCCACAATCCATTTTATGTATTGAAAACCTACTCGGAATGCCTTAATGACCAAACTGCGAATATTAATTGCACAGCAGTTCTAGCAACTCCTGGAATTAAAACACTGCAACTTTCTTTGATAGAGGATGGATTTTGTTATTAGTAAATATTTTTTAAATTTAAGTGTAATCCGTCCGTGAGATAAGCAAATTTGTTCCTGAGAGTCACTTCCCTGATGATCTATTCATTAATTACATTCAACTTCTAAGTCGATTTCACCACTAGTACCTGATGCTGTTAGATCCGTCATATAAACTGAGAGTTGTGGAGAAGTGATCACATGCCCGGCGCCACTGGTGGTGGAAGGAAAAGCCGTCCAGGCCAGAACTTCATTCATATTAAAATGAATGTATCCAGGTGTTGAGCAACCACAATTGGAATTAGTGCTTAATGCTGTTCCATGAGGGCATGCAACACAACTTGAACAAGGCAGGACATAACTCGAGAATGCTGGTGGATTTCCTGGAGTCGTGGTCACTGTGTACCGTTTAACAGTGCAACCTATCTAGGAAGAGACATCTATAGTGTTACAACTATCGGCACCGACTGAGGAGAGATTATGGTAAACAGGTCCACCACCACCTCCGCCTCCTCCAGCTGAGCCTCCAGCCGTGCTTCCAACCACTCCCCCTGGTGAATTTCCTTCATTGTATCCGCAAGAGGTCACAAAAATAAATAAACCTAGAAAAAGATAGAGATGAGCCCTAGAAAACAAAACCATAAATCAATCCCCATCCAGCGTAAGATATTTCGTCATCCAGTTTACTTTCATCCGAGCCGGTCTCAGTTTCTTCATAGGTCACATTGGTATATTCCAGGCCGATGTAACTTCTTCCAGCTAGTTTATAGTTGATTTGAAGCACATAAGATGGAAACGCAGGCGTTTTTAAGTAACATTTTCTTCAGCGAAATTTTTTTCATTGGAGCTGAATTGAGAATAAAGTACTGGCCTTCCCAGTACGATGAAGGGCCCGAAATTGAGACCAAGGATAGGACTTAAATTTAACTGGGTACCGGACATATTGGTATCATCTACATCTTCAGGATCAGTTCGCTGACTCCAGATGAGATAATCGACTGTAAGGCCTGTAACAATATAACCAAATCGCATCCCCAGCGAAGCTTCTCCTCCATACTGAAAATGATCCCTGGATTCTGCGAAAATTTCATCCTGAGAAAATGAGGTTCCGATTCCACCCTTAGCAGCGATTGAGAAAAAAAACCGACTTGATCCTGAGGAGTCAGAGGCGTGCGAGCTCATAGAGAATATAAAAATGAGGGCTGCTAAGATGAAGTTCATGCTTTTATTATAATAATTTTTTTTAAAGTTTGAAAAAGTTTCGAATCTATTTTTTGAGTATTGTTACATATTTTTGATATGAAAAAAATCGTTTGGAAAATGGCGCACTCTGGTTGATGACTTTCGAACTTCGTGCTCTAGTTTCTAGGTTTTAAACCAATTTTCTTGCGGTTAGGCTTCAAGCTCGGAGTCTCATCTTCAACTGCGTCAAGCCTTTCAAAAACAACCTTGAAAAGCTTGTTAGTTCCTTCTTCCAATTTACTTACCCTGTCTGAAAGGGAGTTTTCCATGGCCAGAAAGCTTCTGAGCCGAATAAACGTTCTTATAATAGAAATGTTGACCCTTGCAGCTTCATCACTTGTGAGGACACTGGACAGCATTGCGACTCCGCCTTCTGTAAAAACACGTGGTAAATACCTTCGGCCACCTCGCCCGACGTTTGAGGTTCCAATTTGGAACCTCAAACTTTCAGTCTCTTCTAGTGTGAGCTGAAACATAAAATCCTCTGGAAACCTGTCAATGTTACGACTGACTGCTTTATTCAAGTTTTTAGTTAAAACGCCATACAATTCCGCCAAATCTGAATCAACCATGACTTTATGACCTCGTATTACATAAATCATACTTTCAACTTTCACTAACCTTATATTGCTCATTCTCATCTCCATCTAAAGACCGCGTTTTATTCAAAGTCGATAAAAAATGGAAGCACAACAAGCTCTAACTAATGCTAAAATTCACGTATGAAATATTACGAAATGCATGAAGTTGTTTATCAACGAATCAAAAATGATGGCCATCTTTCTTGGGATAAGTCCTCATCTTTTGATGATATGTGGTTGCACGGTACTAACATTGGTCTAAAAAAACATCTGACCGAAGTTGGTTTGAGCTTTAAGGACTTACGTGTTTTAGACCTTGGAACTGGCACGGGTACAAGCGCTCTTTACTGTGCAAAGGAAGGAGCAAAATGTGTTGGTGTTGAAGTTTCAAAGACAGCAATTGATATCGCTTTCAAGAATGCGCAGGCATTAGGATTAGATGTTGAATTTATCGTTGGGGATATTCTTGATCTAAACTTGAACAAAAAATTTGATCTTGTAATCGACAGTACAGTACTACATTGTATTGTCGGTGATAATGATAGAAAGAATTTTTATGAGACTGCAAAAAGACACTTGAATGCCGATGGTTACCTTTTCATAAACACTATGATTTCCATGGGTGATATGTCATCACACTTTCGTAAAGACTATTTTCATTATGAGGATGAGATTCTTTGGTCATTGGGAATAAGCGAGATTACAAAAAGAAAAACAATTGATGGAAAAAGTTATTTCCCTCATCGAACATTGCTATTTGAAGAAAATCAAATTAAAGAATTTAAAAACAATGGGTTTGAGATTGTTAATATCGAGATTGTTTCTGAATCTGTAAATTGTATGGTAGCTCTACTCAAATTAAAGACTTAAAACTATCAGTTCGATAGTGGATGATGGTCTGCCTTGCATGCATTTGAAATTAATGAGGATTTTGAATGGCGCACTCTGAGGGATTCGAACCCCCGACCAATTGGTTCGAAGCCAACTACTCTATCCAGCTGAGCTAAGAGTGCGTTCCAATGAGTATGAGGGAGATAATGGGCTTTGTCAGCAAAGGAAGTGCTTTTGCGCTAAGTCAAAAGCACTTATTTTAGGGTCTATTTCTTCTCAGTATTTAAAAGCTCGTCAACTTCTTCAACATCAAACTCATTGAGGCCGTATGGGTTATCTTTCGAGTTAAGGTCCTCGTCGATATAACGTTTGCCCATATTCTCTTCGATTTCATCCAGGGAATCTTGATCGATGTTTCCTTGCTTCTTCTCAATATCGTCAAGGCTCTCGTTCTCGAGGAGTTTATCTTCATTAAGCTTAGCATCGTTGAGGATGGTCTCTGCCTGCTCAATTTCATTTTCAAGTCGCTCAAGGGCCTTCAGGTCGCGTTCAGAATCTTTGATGACTGACTTCTCACGCTCCTGACGTTCAAGCTCCGAAAGCTCGTCCTCAGTTAACTGAATTTTATCGGCTTGTTTAAGCAGATCGTCGTTGAGATTTTCAAGATTAAGTTCAACATCAAGCTCTTCCAGGGCCTTGCCACCCATAAGTTCTTTTTTACTTTGAGAAGTTGCCTTTTTGGCATTCATCTCGCGCAGATGGGCCTCTTTAGTTTTAGTAATGGCGATGTCACCAGGACCAAAATGTTTAATCGTTTTAGAAACGAGAACAGTCGCAAAATTATCTGTAAGGGTGATAACTGTTAATTCACCCATTTTATAGGTCGGTTGGTCGGTAATTTTCTCATCCATCAGACGATCTTTAAATCCATAGACTTCAAAAACGTTACCTATCTCAACACCGTCTGCTCGACCGCGATCTAGGTAAACCACATCACCAAAACCTAAAATACTTTGTAGAGGATTGAAAGTTGCAAGAATCGCAGCTTCAACCAATCTCGAGTTATAGGTTGAGGTTATGCGCTCAAGCTTAGGAGTATAGGTTGTAACTCGATCTCCCCTTTGAGGAGTTCCGGCCACTTCAAAAAACTCTACTTCCCATTTATCTTTGATTTTGCGAATCAACTTAACCTGGCCAACAACAGCGTACTTGTAACCTTCGCGGTCGGAGTTTTTGTGTTTGGCTTTGCCCATAGAAGAGTAGATTGAAAACTTGTCACCAGGTAGTGCATTGATGGATTCATCAAATTTCACATAGGCCCTGTCACCGATTGTGAAGAAAATATTTTCGTCTGGACCGTTCGTAATTTCCCCAAAGTCCTGAACGATATTGGTGGAAACAAAAGTGCTTAGGTAAAATCCTTCTTTAAAGGAATAGATAATTCTGGAATTTTTATCAAATCCAGATGAATCGTAATTTGATGGAATAATAACATCAAATTCACTACGAGGCGGCTCATAGTTTTCATATTCTCTGTTAAGTGCCTGCTCACCGGCCTTATTGAGATCATCCATGGTTTCTTCAGAAGCATATTGAAAGTAAATACCTTGATTGGTGAGATCACTCTTTTCTTCAAGCCACTTAGGCTTGGCATCATCACCAAAATTTGCCAAGTCATTAGCATTTGTCGTGCCTACTGAACCAGGAACTGCATCAAGTTCGTCCCTTGTAAACTCTCCCAATTTTACCTGAGGTGGATTAGCACCACTACCAGTTGTAAATGAAAGAACCATGCCAGGCTCAATAAAGTGAGGATTCGTGATAAATGAGTTTATTGACCATATTTTTGGATAGAAAAAACCTGATCCAAAAATCTTTTTACTTATTTTAAATAACCAGTCATTTTTTACGACTGTATAAGAATCAACTTTAGCTGCCGTGGCGACTTCGTTCCATTCGTTATCAGAAATTTGACCTTGAATATTTTTTGCAATGGAAAGAAGGTCTCGCTCCTCTCTACCGACATCAAACACTGCCGGTTCTGCACTTTCTTTTTTTTCTGCTGTGGCCGTCGAGTCGTCTTCTTTTTTATCGGACTCTACTTCAGACTTGACCGTTTCTGCTGCGCCGTCAGATGTTGCAGGTTTAAATTCCTGATCATCGCCAATATCAGTTTTCAGGGCTTCAAGATCATCACCCCCAGCAGCTTCACTAGTATTAGCAGTCTCAGTACTGGGCTCCAATGGCTCAAGCACTGCAGCTTCTTCAACTGGGGCCGCCTCAGGTGTCACTTCTGCTGGTGCCGCAGCTGTTTCATTAGTGGTTGGTTCAATTGGTTCAAGATCCTGAACATCCACCGTATCAGAAGGAGTCGATTCTATAGTTGAAGGAGCCGCTTCCGCTGTGGGAGCTGGCTCAAGCACCTCTTTGGTCTCGGCTTCGGAAGATTTATTATCCTCTAGCAGAGTCTGAAGATCTTGCTCATTAAGTTCTTCATCTTGTGCCCAAGACGCAGGTATAGCGTTCACTAAAAGTGCTACCGCAATGAGAAATGTGGTTTCTCTTTTCACCAGTTAAACCTGACCCTTATTTCGCTTCAAAAACATCATTAAGCATTGATGCGTATTGTTCTTTTTTATTCTGAATTCCTAATCTATCACTGCAATTAACCGCGTACTTTAATGCATCAAGAACAACACCAGAGTGAGCATTCTTGTTAATGATATCTTCAAAAACTTGCAGGGCCAAATCATATTGCCCTTTTCCATAGAGAAGTTCACCGATTTGAAGTTTTGCCCTTACTCTTATGGCAGGTGTTCCCGCTGTTTCAAGCTGTTGAAATATTTTTGTCGCTTCACCAGGGTTAGACTCTTTAAGCCCCACACCTTTCTTGAAGATCAATAATTGAGACTCAAGATCAGAAGGAAGGTCTTCGCTTGCCACAACAACCTGTTGATTGGGAAAAGCGTCCACAGTCTCAGCATTTGGAGTCGTTTGAGCAAAATTCTCGCTGGAAGTTTTTTGTAATTCATCGACTAAAGATGATTGTCCCTTGTTAGGATTCTCTTTAAGGGCTTCGTATTTTTTAGAGAGTTCTTCGTACTTAACCAGCAGTTGGTCGTATTGTGAACGAGACACAGATCGAGATTGCTTAGCCTTCTTTTCGTCGTCCTCGACTAAAGAGCGCTCCACATCACGGTACCATGAGCAAGAATTGAGGACTAATAAGGCAAACATTGGGATCAGGGCAGATTTCAAAGCGTCCTCCATGACATAACTTCTTAAATTTTTTGACTTTCCCTACCTTTTATTTTAATTGGTAATCCTTTTTCGTCAAGGAAACTAATGCCCCATACCTATCAGTCGACTAAACAGCTCTTCTACTGCATCCTTCGCATGCCCAAGGATGATGCCTATTTCGTGTATTTTACCTTCGAATCTAACGAGGGAATGTGTTTCTACTCTACGGTAGATGAATCCCTGAAGGGGCAGTATAGGGACATTGAAGTCAGATGCCCAATTGAGTGGGAGCCGCACCTCAAAGCTCTTATTACTAAGCTCCAGACGGAAATCCGCCTGGATATCTTAGAGGAAAAAATTATTTCTGATTCTTAAACACTTTCAAGATGTCATCATGGTGGGTGGTAGTATTCACCTTATCCATGATGTGGATGATCTTCCCGTCCTTATCCAGCAGAAAACTTTGTCGCAAAATCCCCATGTACTCTCGGCCCATAAATTTCTTCAAGGCCCAGGTCCCATAAGCTTCACAAACTTTGTGATCAGGATCTGACAAAAGAGTGAAATTCAATTTCTGTTTGTCCTCAAACTGCTTGAGCTTTTTAACCGGATCCGCACTGATTCCCAGTACGACAATCTTCTCTTTACTGAGTTTGGAGTGAGAGTCCCGTATTGCGCAGGCCTGAACTGTACAGCCTGGTGTAAGCGCCTTAGGGTAAAAATAAACCACTACATTTTGCCCCTTAAAATCCTTCAATGAGATTTTTTTCCCATTCTGATCTTCAAGTACAAATGTTGGGGCTAAATCACCGACAGCAAGGAGTGCAGTCTTAGGTTCAGGAGCTTTTTTAGGCGCAACTTTCTTGACCACTTTTTTTGTTACTTTTTTGGTTACGTTTTTAGCCACTTTCTTTGCCATATATATTCCTTTTACCAGTTGTCTCTTAGGGATCTAAGTTTGATAAACAAGTTTCGCTCATCAATCGTCTCCCCTTTGAGTATGTTTTGTTGAATCTCTTGCGAGTTGAGGCGAAAAAAAGGATTCACTTTTTTCTCCTGACCCAGGCTCCATTCAAGCCCCTGCTCAGTATCTGCGTCTCGAACAATTCTTAAGGCTTCATCAATTGCTATATTTTCAGGCTCACAGGATTTGGCAAAAAGTAGATTTTTTAAAACATAATCATGGCCCGGATAAAGCAGTACTTTATCCTGAAGATTTTTTAGGCGATTGGTGGTCTCGTATAATGCTTCAACATTACCTCCCCCATGACAATTTCCGACCCCACTATTAAACAGGGTATCTCCGGAGAATAATCCCAGAACATCCTCAGCTTTTTGCCAATAAAAAGCGACGTGATCACTGGTATGTCCGGGTGTATCCACAAACTTGATCATTTGGTCATTATCCAGTTGGATCTTATTAGATTCTCGGGATAACACTGGGCAGTTAAAAATGCTTTGAAGCGCAGAGTTGCCGCGGACATGATCCCAATGTTGATGGGTATTTAAAATTCCTGCAAGCGTGAGAGATTCTTTTTTGATATAATCAACTATCGGCTTTTCATCGTAAGGATCAATAACCCAGGAGTTTCCTGTTTTTTTATCCAAAACGAGATAGCTGAAGTTTCTGAGATCATTTTTACCGTAGAAAATTTTAACCTGGATCATAACATGTCTAACCTTTACTCATATTATACTCAAGTCATCTTTCTTTTATTTATTATTATCAATCACCTGATCGAAATTTATCTTACTCGCAGGCAATTAGAAATGTATCAAAAACATGCTCTCACCCCTCCCGAGGAATTTAAATCTTTTTTAACTGATAGTGAGCATCAAAAAGCCATTCAATACTCATCTTCCAAACTCAAAATGGGCCAGTTCCACCTGGTGTTTGATGCCATCTTACTTTTCTATTGGTTTCCTTTGCACGGAGCCGAAAAACTCTATCTGGCACTTCCCATCGAGGGGATGCACCGTGAAGTCTTCTTTTTGATCACTTTCACCTTGATTCAGTTTGTGTTGAGTCTTCCTTGGTCAATTTTTTCAACTTTTTATCTGGAAGAAAAATTTGGCTTTAATAAATCCACTCCAAAATTATTTATCATTGATCGACTCAAAGGTCTTGCTCTGGGCGGCGTACTTGGAATACCGCTTCTCTATGCAGTCTTTTTTCTCTTCAAGTCGCTGGGGGAATATTGGTGGCTTGCAAGTTTTGCACTACTAACCTGTTTTCAATTTTTCCTGGTTTGGATTTATCCTACCGTCATCGCTCCTTTATTTAATAAATTTCAGCCGCTCGAAGGGTCTGAACTCAAACAAGGAATCGAAAACTTAGTAACTAACGCAGGTTTCAACGCCAAGGAAGTCTTCGTCATGGACGCCTCACGTAGAAGTGCCCATGGAAACGCCTACTTTACTGGTTTTGGAAAAAATAAACGTGTGGTGTTTTTTGATACGTTACTCAAACAACTCGAGAATCCAGAAATTCTGGCGATCCTTGCCCACGAGCTAGGGCATATGAAACTCAAGCACATACCTAAGTCGATGATCACTTCCGTTTTGCTGTCATTCGCAGGCTTTTGGCTTATGGGGAAAGTCGCCAATCAAGAATGGTTCTTCCATGGGCACTTCATTCGCTACACTTCACCCGGAATTCTTTTGCTGCTCTTTACTCAAGCCTTGCCACTCTATACCTTCTGGTTTTCGCCTATTGGTACGTGGATCTCCCGCAAAAGAGAATTTGAAGCGGATGCCTATGCGGCAAAAGAAACGAGACCAGAAAATTTAATTCAAGGTTTACTGAAACTTTATCAGCAAAATGCGAGTCCCGTAGTGACTGATAAAATCTATTCCGGATTCTATCATTCACATCCTCCAGCTTTAGAGAGGATTAGAAGACTGGAATCACTCAAAAGTTAATCCAGTTAGCGAGTGGCGAAGAAAATTCAAGTAGGGCTTACGGAATTTTTCAATTTCATTGTGAAGCTCGTGGTAGCCACCATCAAAGACTTTTAATTGGGCATTCTTCTCAATTTCAGTGAAATACTTAATCATCAGCCCAGGATGAACTAACACATCCTCAGATCCAATGGCACAATACAGAGGGCATCTTATTCGAAGAGGCCGAGAGAAAACTTCTCTCGAAGCTTTCATGACCTCAAGATACAGTTTGGTGTGAATTTTAAGCATGGTAAATTCATCTTTCACGTAACTCTCATAAACCCGACTATCATGAGAAAGTTTTCTTAGATTTAAAACTTTTGCCACCGCAATTGTTGGAAGTTTAATCAAGCTTTCAAACAAAAACTTAGGAGCGTTGGCGAAAACAGGTCCCATCAGTCCGGGTGCCCCAACCGCTGGAGAACTTAAAAATACTTTTTCAGGGTAAAGGGTCTCTCTCACATGATTCTGCATATAATCAGCAGTAATCAGTCCACCCATTGAGTGACCGAAGAGGATATAGGAGCTGAGGTTAAAATGCTTTTGAAGATAGAGGATCACAGTATCCAAATCTTTTGAGAAATCGGTAAAGTTCTCCACCCAGCCTCTCTTGCCGCCACTTCTCCCATGCCCACGCAAATCATAAATCGCAATATTAAAGTTCTGAGAAAAAAGCTTCAAAAAGAACTCATGACGCCCCAGGTGCTCCCCAAGACCGTGAGTAACGATCAACCATTTATTGCTGCCGGTCTCACGAATCAGGCATTTTAAAGGTGTTCCATCAAAAGAGATGATATCGCGGTACTCGTTATTCATTAAATATTCCTTTATTGGTTCAGGACGTCTGATATACTCAATCTATGTATTGCCCAGTATGCTTTCAAAACGCGATGAAAATTAAGTCTAACGGTGTCGTTAAACTCGCCTTCAATGGGAAATCCAAAAACTCGTCCCTCTATACTTATAATCTCCAAAAAGAGACTCAAGAGCAACTGCTAGCTAAGCTTAGAGAAAAAGTTGTGGATTTTTTTAGCTTCTATTCAGAATTCAATAATAAAAGCCCGATTAAGAACTTTGAAGCCTATTCCGCTGACTTCATTTGCACCAACAGCTGTAAAATGGACATGATAAACAACAAGATAAGTATCGTTGGGGTGCTCTATACTGTGAGCGAGGTAAAAAGCCTTCTACAGGAAGAAGGCAAGAAGTTTGGAATCGAAATCGAAGTTACCTTTAAATAAATCCCTATTAAATTTTCGCCTTAATTTTTACTTCAAATTCAAGAAAACCTTTCAACTGAAATGATTTCGGCGCGTGTTTAGGATCAATGTAAGAATCAATTCTTAGAGCATTTCCTTTTTTTAACATGGGAATTAAATTCGTATCAGGAACCTTGAGATCCATACAGATATTATGACTGCAAGGGTTTATCTCCCCAATCCCCAGCTCCTCAACCTTTAGGGCATCTTGGGCCAATCTATTTTTAAACATTTCAATCTGAACTGGATTCTTCTTAAATTCAATCAGAATTGACCGACTTAAAGTGTGAATCCTCGTAAAATATTGTCCATACTGATCTTCAAGATATTTTCTGGTGGCGTTGGGTTTATCAGTTTGAATAATATTTATTTCTCCGACTTCCTCCCCTTTGAGAGATTCTTCTTTTTGCTCCTGATTATATTTTAGCAGCAAGAGACCCGTTGAACTGTCCTCCCACTTTTGAGCATGGCGATCTCTTTTACTTGGGAATAAAGAAGTAAAAAAAGACATCTCATTATCACCAAATGAATCGGTTTCAACTATCGGCTCCCAGTTCGGATTTTCGTTATCGAGAATAGTGGGACCAACTTTAACCGCCAGTCTTCTGAGGAATTCAAAGTTTTCTTTTCTCTCATCACCCTCGATAAAAAAGAAAATTCTTTTTATTTTAATAGAAGCCAATTCTCCAGGGATCTCGGGGATCGGCTGAGTGAGTGACAATCTTGTCTTACCGGCCCCCATAGAGGCGCCGAGGTTCATGATAGAGCTGGCAAAACCCCGAAAGAGGGGGTTCATATCTGAAACCGGTGATTTAAACGAAGAAATGGATTTATCAGAAAGCGGGATAACCACTGGAAATGTGCAGTGCTGGCCGTCGCAAAGCGCCCTGGCCTCGACATGGGTCTTAATCGTGCTCTTCTGGCCACAACTGGCGACCAGCACGGCCAAGCTGAGTATAAATGCACTCTTGATCATCTCATAACCCTTTGAAATCATTGTTTCGCCTAAGATTATAACAAACCGTACAATTTTTTGGGGGTCCCCTGTCATCTTTACATAGCACCGGGTAAACAATTCAAACGCACGGCGTTACAGGGTAATATCTTCACACATCACAAGAGTTTGGGGGAATTCATGAAAAGGCTGTTAGCCGCTTTAATATTGGGATTATCGGTATCTGCTCAAGGGCAGGTCTGGAAAACAGTTCCCAAGGGAGTGCGCATTCTTGGATATAGAAATGTCACAACCTCAAAAGTTAAATCTAACTACAATCAATTTCGTTCTGAATCTTCACTCGGTTCTGAATTTCGTCTTGATGCCACAACACTGAACTCAATTGCTAACAATGTGATCGTTCCTGGAGAAGATATCAACGCCGATGCCTATAATAATTTTCTAATCGGCGAATACAAAGTCGATGCAGCCGCTCAATTCAATGTCCATGGCCTTGGTTTTGGATATGGAATTACAGACAAGGTTATGCTCTACGCAGAAGTGGCTTTTTATAATGCTCAAGTACAAACGAACATTAAAAGAACCAAGAAGAATACCTATGGGGACACCTCTAATATTCTCCATAATTCAGAGGGTGGAGTTTCAGAAGAAGCCCTGGCCGATAATATCAAAAATTTACCAGACGTTGATGAAGCCGTGATTCAATCAGCGATTACCAGACACTATGGTTATAAACCTATTGGTGACTGGACTGGTGCCGGATACGGCGATATGGAAACTGGTCTCATGGCAAAGGTCATCGACAAGGGTATCTGGGGAGTGATGTTATACCCAGGACTCATTCTACCAACTGGCCGTCAGGATGATCCTGACATTCTCCAGGACGTGGGATTTGGTGACGGACAATTTGATATTTTTGGAGAAGTTGGAACTGGTTACGTTGTTAATGACAATTTAAGTTTTGGCACAACATTTCGCTATACCTACCAGATGCCAACTCAGAAAGAGTTGAGAATACCTGAGAGTCGTGACTTTTCACTTTCTGATAGAAAGGGTGATTTTAATGTGAAATACGGGGACAGACTTAACTGGATGGTGAACTCTACGTTTGGTCTTAATGACTGGATCTCATTTACGCCGATGTACCGTTTTATGTACCAAATGCCTTCTGAATATAGCTCTGAATTTTCACAAGCTGATGAGTACCTCTCCTACAATACGTCGAAGGTAGAGCACCAGGTTCAACTCACAACCTCTCTTTCTTCGATCCAGCCTTTTCTTAAAAAGAAGTTTCTTCTTCCGGCCCAGATCAATATGAATCTGGTCCAGACAGTTGGAGGACAGAACGTGCCAAAAGTAGGAAGGTTTGAGCTTGAGTTAAGAATGCTCTTTTAGTTAACGAGTCTGTAACCAGTTCCCCAGACAGTCTCAATACCAATTCTGATCTTGTTCATTTTTTTTCTTAGAGAAAAAATATGAACATCAATATTTCGTGACGTCATTTCAGAATCATTTTCGAATTGATTAATAAGATCTTCTCTAGTGCTTGGTGCATTTCTATGGTTATGCAGGTGTTGGAAGATAATAAACTCCCTGGACGTTAGATTCACGGTAACCCCATCCATCATCACACTGTGAGCTTCTGGAATAAGTTTCAATCCCACGTTGAGCATGTTGTCTTTAAGGTTACCAAACTTCGACAGAGCATTTTTAATACGAATCAAAAGCTCATCATAATTAAAAGGTTTGGTTATATAGTCATCAGCTCCCGCTTGAAGTCCCTCAATGATTTGAGCTGATTCAATATTGGCAGAAACCATAAAGAGAGGAGAGAGTTTATCCCTGAGACGCAGGGTCTTAATAATATCGATACCTTTTATCCCTGGCAGGTTCCAATCCACGAGGTAGATACATTGATCTGGAACATTCTTGGCCGCAAAAAATTCCTCGGCGGAGCCAAAGATCACCACGCCAAAGTCATTTTTCTCAAGGAAATATTTAAGAGAAGTCGCAATGTCCAGCTCGTCCTCAATCACAACTACAGATGTTTTTACGTTCATAACCTAAACCTCAAGATGAACTAAAGAGACATCCTAATATTATAGGCACAGGGGAACTAAATAAAGACTTAATAATAAAAAACGATAGTCATTTCAGATTGTTAGGATTGACCTAATAAGTCGTAGGGAGAGAGACGGAATTAAAGAAAGCAGCTAGTTAGCAGGGACATGTGGAAAATGGTGGGCGTTGAGGGGATTGAACCCCCGACATCTACCTTGTAAGGGTAGCGCTCTCCCAGCTGAGCTAAACGCCCACATGTCGATTAGAGCGTCCATATTAAGGATCTAAAGTATTGTTGTCAAACAAAAAAAGGCCCTGCTTCAACCGCAGGGCCTCAAAAATTTGTGAATATTACTGGGCCGTTATTTGCAGATCTGAGATTTTAACTTCTCCGCCGGCATTTTTAACGGAGACCTTGAAGTTAATGGTCTTGCCACGGGCAGACTTATCAAGCTTGTATTCAAAAATGAGCTTCTTAGTAGCACCTCTGGCCAATTTCTCAGTGGTTGCTTTGGAATTTGTAAATCGAGCATAGCTTGAGCCGACTTCTTCAATTGAAACTTCGTACCCCTGCTCGACCCCTTCAAACTTAGGGGTGATTGAGTAAGCGATATCGTGTTTTTTTACAATTCCCAGAGTTGAAACTTTTGGAGTGGCATCAAAATTAACAACACTTTCAACTGAAGGGTTAACTGCAACTACGGATTCGACGCTGAAATTTTCAACTCGGCTGGCGCGGTAATTGTTCCCCGCATGCACAAGCTCACCACTAATCGTCACTTTAGATCCCGGGAGTGCGTTGTCATTAACTTTCAATTTCATGACGGCCAAATCTGATTGAGATTTAGCGGCAACAGATGGAACTGCGTTATCACGATTTGTAATGACGAGGTTTGAGCTAGAAGAGGTAATTCTCAGGATTGAATTACTCGCAACTTTAGCCCCAATATTCTTAAGCAACATTTTGAGCTCTAATTCAGCTCCTGGAGAAATTCCATATGTGCCTTCAGCTTTTAGCTTCGCCTGGCCTTTCAGCGTCAGAGCAGACCCTTCATTTAAATATGTTCCAACCAGAGCAATCGCTTCGCTTTCAACTCTTGCTCCCTCAATCTCAATGTTAGAAGCATAAGAAGCATTTTCTGAACGGGTAAAAGATTGGCTGTAAATTTCTTTTTTACCGGCCGCGACTCCGACACTACTTCCAACGGTAGTCCCCTCTTTCAAGTGCCCAGGGTAAAGACGAGAAAGTTCAGCATCAAAAGTTTTAACAATCTGATCAGCAAATGTCTGACCGTATTCTTTTACAAATGATGACTGGTGAGCAGTTAGGTAAAGACCTTGGTAGCTGGCGCCATATGAGGACTTACAAGCATCGATAAAGTCTTTAACGTTTTTATAAACGCCGGAACAATTTGGATTAGCTGCGTTCTCTCCAGCACCAGGAGTTGTATAAACTCCGCGCGGATCGGCCAAGCGAGAGCGCATTGAAACGGCTTGATTGGCCTCAACTAGGGCCTGCTCAATCATGGCATCCAAAGAAGTAAGAATTCTTGCAGAGGCATCTATTTCTTCCTGAGAGAGTTCAGGGATATCATTTCTCACCAACATTTTAGACGATGCGATAGTGCTTACTTCGTCAGTCATTCTGAATGCCATATTTTTCTTCAGGGCCACTTCATCATCAACTAAACGTCGATCAAGTTCGGCTAAAAAGAACTCTGGTTTTAAAACTAAGTTTGCGTGATCTTTAGCTCGTTTAGCACCCGCAATACGACCATCGTTGGTCCCTTGAGAAGCATCTGCCGAAGAATTCAATCCAATTTCAAAACCAGAATCAAACCCTTTGATTTCTCCACGGATATAACCTCGTCTCATGGCGATCCACTTCGCCTCAGAAGCTGCATTCTCTGTCGCGAGTTTGATCGCTTTGGTACGAGCATCAACGGCACCGGCCTTCACTCCGTCCGTTGTTCCGATGGTCGCGCGCTCAGTTCCTAGCGTCTGCGCATCTGATAGGTAGCGCTGAAAAAGGCTCAGGCGTCCTTGGTATTGAGCATCAGCAGCGTCAGCTTTTCTCTGGGCTTCAAGCATCGCATTCTCAGCGCTGACAACTTTAGGACTTAAAACCCCAAGTTCGCTGCGTAGACGCGGAAGCTCCTGAGCAATCGTCGTGATGTCCTGGTTATTAACACCGATCTCCTGAGTAGAATCGGTAATGACTCTTTCAGCAGAAGCCCTTTGGGCCTTGAGGTCATCGTATTTTCGAATAGAATCTTGATTGTAGCGAGTAAGAGCATCACGATTCTGAATTTCTTGTTGAACTTTGTTCTGAAGAGCTCCAATCAATTGATTCGATTGCGCCAAGTCAGCATTCAAGCGGTTAAGTTCATTTTGAGCAGCAGCACTCTCTCTCTCGATAACGATTCTGTCTTGCTGAATTCGGGCGAGAAGTTTTTCCTCACGAATGATCTGCAGTTTAGCCGCTTGAATTTGTTCGTCATACTTTTGAATGCGGTTTTCCAGACGACGATTATTAAGTGGAAAATCTACGATGGCCTTCTCCATCTCAGCGATGACTTTCGTCAACTGGGCGGTCTCACCATCCAGCTGCTGAATAGAGCTCGTAAGTGAGGCGATCTGAGTTGTAAGAGCACTTTCCTGTGCTTTGAGTTCACCTAAGCTTTTCGCAATCCTATCTCGAGAGACTTCCAGAGCTTTAATCGCAGCTTCAAGATCATTTATTTCTTTTACCAAGCTTGAGTTGGTAGCGAGCCTTTCATCTATGATTTTTTGGTTTGCAGCAATCTTATCCTGAGCGGCTTCATTCTCAGCAACTAGATTAGTAACTAAGGCTTCGGCCTGGTCAACTTGGGCCTTGATATTAGTCAATTCCTGATTTCTTGGTGCAACTGAAAGTACTAGATTTTCATGTTGTTTTTCCAGGCGTGCAATCTCAAGACGCTTAGGAGCAATCCGTTTTTCTATGGCTTCCGCCTCGAGTTTAAGTCGGGCAAGTTCAGTTGGATTTGCACCTGATCTTTCAAGCTCACGAATTTTTTGTTTAACCTCAATTAATTGCCCCATATCGGGTTTAATCGCCTCTTTAGCAGCAACAATTTGTGCGCTCAAATTGGCGATTTGAGTGTTCGTCGCAGATAATTCTTTTTCAAGTGCATCACGCTTAGCAATCAGCGCCGCTAAACCTGTTGCATTGATTTTTACTTTATTCGCTTCAATCTTCGCCTTCAAATCTGTAATTTCTTTTTGGAGTTTCGCCACTTCTGGCATCTGGGTCGCAAGCTGCGCCTTCAGTGTTGCCAGCTTGGCCTTGCTCGGCGCCATTTCTGCGTCCGCTTGGTTAAGGGATGCTGTTGCAGTCGCGATCTGGGATTTTACTCCAGGAAGTTTCCCCTGGGCTTCTGCTAGTTGCGTTTTCTTAGTCGCAGAGGCTTGAATGTTGGCCGCCACTTTCGTTTTATTTACGGGAAGATCTCTTTTGAATCTCTCCACATCACGAATAAGATTCTGACGTTCAGCTACGTCTTCATTACGTTTTTGAATATCGTTATCAAGACCACGACTGAGATTATTCAGCACTTGTCTCGATTGATTTTCTTCAGCAATCTCTTGCTGAAGTCTGGCGTTGATACGCGCGACGTCCTGAGCAACCTGAGCACGACGGGCCTGAATATTTTGGGCACGTCCAGACTCTTCAGAGATATCCCTTTGAAGCTGGGCCACCATGGCATCAATGCGGCGAAGATCTTCAATGATTTTGCTTAATATTCCTTCCAGACCCAGCATCTCTGACTGAACACGAGACAATTCCTGGCGTTTAGCATCGATCAGACGCTGAAGATCATTGTTTCGGGCCGGAAGACCCTGCTGGTCTCTCACCATTTCCGAAATAGTTTTTTCAATTTCTGCTTTTTGGTCAGAGAGATTATTAAACTCCGCTGCCTTGGCATTAAGAACTTGTTCAAGATTCTGGTATATCTTTAAGTATTGAGGGTGGTTGATTTCATCCGGCAGTGATTGGGCCATCGCCTGGCCTGAGATAATGAGGGTAGCAAGTAAGGCCGTCTTCATAGAAAATGAAGTGTGTTTCATGGAATCCTCCGAGGATTTTATAATCCCGGGGATTCTAGCCTGAATAATGATTTTGACGTGATGCCGGTGTAAAAATTACATTTTTTGGCAAAAAAAAACCCGGCCGAAGCCGGGTCTTCATTTTAATTAATTAGCGACTTCTAAGTTTGACTCTCCATCAAGAACCTTAAGCGCGCGGGCCTTCATAAATTCCTCTGGTTTAGATAAATTCAGAGCAATTCTAAGGACTTCCTCGGCAAAAGAGACTGGACGAATCTCAATCCCATCTTTGATTTCGTCAGGGATCTTAGCGATGTCCTTGCGATTCTTCTCAGGAATAATCACTAATGTGATTCCGGCCTGTTTAGCAGCAAGGATCTTCTCTTTAAGACCACCGATAGGAAGCACACGTCCACGAAGAGAGATCTCACCAGTCATTGCCACATCCTGACGAACAGGAATATTGGCTATGGCAGAAGTCAGAGCTGTCGCCATTGTGATCCCTGCAGAAGGACCATCTTTTGGAGTTGCCCCATCTGGTACGTGGATATGGATATCATTTTTAGAGTACCACTCATGATCTACACCTAGGCGGCCAGAAATTGAGCGAACATAAGATAGAGCAGCTGAAGCAGACTCTCTCATGACTTCTTTAAGGTTACCAGTTACCTGGATCTTACCGTTACCTGGAACAGTGACCACTTCAATGTTAAGAAGCTCACCACCAACAGACGTCCAGGCCAGACCGTTTACAAGACCAACCTGAGGCTGCTCTTCAATTCCAGTTCTGTCGTATTTAATTGGACCCAAGTACTTATCAAGGTTCTTCTCAGTGATAGCGAATTTACGTCCTTCTTTCACATCTTCAGTCACTACTTCTGTCGCAATTTTACGAGTGATAGTGTTCATTAAGCGCTCAAGCTCACGTACACCAGCTTCTTTCGTATAACCACGAACAACTGTAGAGAAGATTTTATCAGTCATTGTCACAGGGTAGTTTTTCAAACCGTGAGACTCGACTGATTTAGGAAGAAGGTATTTCTTCGCAATCTGCATTTTTTCATCAGGAGTATATCCAGCGATATGGATGATTTCCATACGGTCACGAAGTGGACCAGGAATAGCACCAAGATCGTTGGCAGTCATAATGAACATAACTTTTGAAAGGTCATATTCACACTCGATGTAGTGATCTCCGAAAGTCTTATTCTGACCTGGATCCAATACTTCAAGCATCGCTGCTCCTGGATCACCTTTGAAGTCTGAACTCATTTTATCGATCTCATCGAGAAGGATAACTGGGTTAGAGCTTCCTGCTTTTTTAAGAGCAGAGATAATTTTACCAGGCATCGCACCTACGTATGTACGACGGTGACCACGAATTTCAGCTTCATCACGTACTCCACCTAAAGAGATACGAACAAACTTACGACCCAATGATTCAGCAAGTGATTTTGCAATTGATGTTTTACCAACACCAGGAGGACCAGCTAAACAGAGAAGTGTCCCACGAGTGTCGTCTTTAACGAGAGAACGAACAGCAAGGTATTCAACAATACGTTCTTTCACATCGTTAAGACCGTAGTGATCGTTATCAAGAATCTCACGAGCTTTCGCTACAGAGTTATCATCGGCCGTGTACTCATCCCAAGGAAGAGAAATCATCCAATCAAGGTAGTTACGAACTACTGCAGATTCTGCAGACATTGGAGACATCGACTTAAGCTTACGAAGTTCCTTGTTAGCTTTTTCACGAGCTTCTTCAGGCATTTTCTTAGCTTTAAGTTTCTCTTCGATCTCGGCCACATCAGACTTATCGTCCTTGTTTCCAAGCTCTTTCTGAATCGCATTCATCTGCTCATTCAGGTAGTATTCTTTCTGAGATTTTTCCATCTGCGTTTTTACACGTGAACGGATGCGCTTCTCAACGTTGATGATCTCGATCTCACCCTGCATTTTCTCAAGAAGAAGTTGCAAACGTGTATCAACATTAACAGCATTTAGAATGTCTTGTTTCTCAGGAATTTTCATCGTTAAGTGAGCGACAATAATGTCGGCCAAACGAGAAGGATCTGTGATTGAAGAAATGCTCATCAAAAGCTCAGGAGGTATGCGCTTATTGAGTTTCACATATTGCTCGAAGATGTTCTTCACTGAGCGCATAGAAGCTTCTACTTCTACTTCGCTTTCTGTGATATCAGCACACTTCTCAACGTCTGAGTAGTAGCCATCATTTTCACAACGAAAGTTTTTAATCTTTGCGCGGTACTTGCCTTCGATAAGCACCTTAACAGTGTTATCTGGCAGTCTAAGCATTTGGATGATGCTTACAACGGTACCAATATCATAAACGTCTTCACGTTCAGGATTAAGCACTGATGCATCCTTCTGAGTTACCAGAAAGAGTTCATTTCCATTCTTAGCCGCTTTCTCTAAAGCTGAGATTGATTTTTCACGCCCTACGAAGAGAGGAACAACCATGTGCGGGAAGATGATGACATCTCGTAGTGGAAGCAAAGGAAAGTTATTAACAGCTTCAGATTTCTTGTCGGACATAGCACCTCCTGCGCTCTTATCAAACTCGGGAACAAATAACCTCGATCATTGAGGTTATATAAAAATAGTATCCCACGGATTTTGGATTCAATACTAAAAAAAAATGGCCCGGGAGTTTTTTTCCCAGGCCACCTGATTTAATCGTTTTTGTTGATGCAAAAGTTATTTAGTGTAAGGATCGGCCAGTGTCATTACGACGCGTTTTCGATCTTTTTGGCCGCTTTGGCCCCAACTTTTGAATCAGGGCGTTTCTTGCGGTCGCCCTCTTCAAGAATCGGTTTCCCAAGACCAATAATCGAGTCTTTAGTGACGATACATTTAGCAACTTTCTCGAGACCTGGAAGGTCATACATCACGTCCAACATCACTTGTTCAAGAATAGCGCGCAGTCCTCGTGCACCCGTTTTCTTGCTTAAAGCAGTTTTGGCAACTTCAAGAATGGCATCATCAGTAAATTCCAGATCAATTCCGTCAAAGTCAAAAAGCTTTTGGTACTGTTTAACAATGGCGTTTTTTGGCTCAGTTAGAATCGAAACCAAAGCTTTTTCGTCCAGTTCTTCCAACATTGCTGTAACTGGAAGTCGCCCGATAAATTCTGGAATAAGACCAAACTTCACTAAATCTCCTGGCTCAATAGCTCCTAGATTTTCAAAGTGAGTTTTTTCAATTTTAGACGTGTTATCCGAAGTAAGACCTACTGACTTAGACTTCGTCATACGCTTCTCGATAATTTTATCCAGCCCTACGAAGGCACCAGCACAAATAAAGAGAATGTTACGAGTATCAACCTGAATGTATTCCTGTTGAGGGTGCTTACGTCCGCCCTTAGGAGGAACATTAGCTACCGATCCTTCAACCAGTTTGAGTAGTGCTTGTTGCACACCTTCACCCGATACGTCACGAGTGATCGAAGGGTTTTCTGACTTACGGGCAATCTTATCGATTTCATCCACGTAAACAATACCACGTTGAGCTCGCTCAACATCGAAGTCACAGTTTTGAAGAAGAGAAAGAATAACGTTCTCAACGTCCTCACCTACGTAACCAGCTTCAGTTAATGTCGTAGCATCACATATAGCGAATGGTACGTTCAAGAACTTAGCGAGTGACTGAGCAATGAGTGTCTTACCAGAACCCGTTGGACCAGCAAGTAGAATGTTAGATTTCGCTAACTCTACTTCATCCCCTTCACGAGTGGCAGACTTGTAAGAAATACGTTTGTAATGGTTATGAACCGCTACCGAAATAATTTTTTTAGCACGGTCTTGCCCAATAACATAATTATCTAAGTGAGCTTTAATCTCATGTGGCTTTGGAACACTATCTGTCGCCGTTTTAGAAACAGCTTTGACCGAATCTTCGTAGATAATGTCGTTACACAATTCAATACACTCATCACAGATATAACAACCTGGACCAGCAATTAATTTTTTAACTTCTTTCTGTGATTTTCCGCAGAAGTTACAGTTTAAACTACCGTAAGATCCACCAGCTTTCTCTTTGCTCATACTCACCTTTTATACTTTCTTCGTTTTGCCTTTCGGCATGATGATATTGTCGATTAATCCAAACTCTTTAGCTCTACCTGGATCAAGATAATTATCGCGATCACAGGCCTTCTCTACTTCTTCGTAACTTTTGCCTGTGTGCTTAACGTAAATATTGTTCAATTGTTTCTTGAGATCAAGAATTTCACGCGCTTGAATCTCAATATCAGTTGCCTGGCCGCGAGCTCCACCCAGCTTCGTGCCCTGCTTGAAGCAGCAAAGATCCCATTGAGGCGGCCATACCTACGCAATACGTATAAACCGGACAGGTTATATGTTGCATAATATCGTAAATACCTAGACCAGCATAAACTGATCCTCCGGGAGAATTGATATAAAAGTGGATAGGAGCCTCTGGATCAGACTGCTCTAAGAACAACATCTGAGCTACCAGAAGATTTGCCACCGTATCGTTCACTTCTGTTCCTAGAAAGATAATTCTGTCTAATAAAAGTCGAGAGTAAATATCGTATTGGCGCTCCCCACGAGCTGTTTGTTCAATAACGATAGGATTAGGTATATAAGCTCTAGGCGTGTCCATGACGGTCCTTTTCCTTGGAAATGGTTGATCTATTTGTTCAAACTTATCGGAAAATCTAAGTAATTCTTGAGGTTTAATTTAACTCTAAGCTGATTTTTATTAAAGATGGGCAGACTTCACCAATATGCAAGGGAAGGAAACACCTTGTCTTGAAATATTCCTTACTTAAGACTAGATTCCTTGTGTCCATGTTTCAATCATGAATCTGGTTTAACCCTTAGTTTTCAAGGAGTCCTTATGGCACGTTTAGTTGGTAATCCAGCCCCATATTTTAAGGCTGACGCTCTCGTTAACGGTCAGAACAAGCAAATATCGCTTGATGACTATAAAGGTAAGTGGAAAGTTCTTTTCTTTTATCCTTTAGATTTCACTTTTGTTTGCCCTACTGAAATCATTGCTTATTCAGATGCTGCTGACAAATTTAAGGCCATGAACTGCGAACTCATTGCTTGTTCAGTAGATTCATTCTTCTCTCACCTGGCTTGGACAAAACAGCCTCGTAACGAGGGTGGTTTGGGCGAAGTTAAGTTCCCTATCATTGCTGATTTGGACAAAAAAATTGCTCGTGATTACGAAGTACTTGTAAATGACTCTGTTGCTCTTCGTGGGATTTTCATCATTGATGACAACAACGTTATTCAGCAAGCAACTGTGAACAACCTTTCAGTGGGTCGTAACGTTGAAGAGACTCTTCGTTTAGTTGAAGCTTACCAATTTACAGCGAAGTCTGGTGACGTGTGCCCAGCTAACTGGAAAAAAGGTGCCGACACGATGAAACCTGATCCAACAGGTTCTAAGACTTGGTTCAAAAAGAACGCTTAAGTTTCTAAATACCTGACTAATTAGTTCGGTGACTAAGAGGGGGGCCTAATTGGCTCCCCTTTTTGTTTTCTGGACGCAGTCCGCCACCTGATTCAGGTCAGAAAATAGGTAAAATTATTCAGTATTTAGCCCTGCACAATCAGTAATCTTTACAAAAACTAAAGGATTGTAAATTCTCAAGCTTGTCGAAGGCTCCCCGGCTTCTTATAAACGGCTTCATAAATATATCGAGCTTGCGACTGAGAATTTGGCCTCAAGTTTGCGATGTGAGGGGTAGATCGAGACCATGATGGTCACTTTCTAAAAACAGAGGGTTTAATGATTAAGACAAATGTAGTGATGATGGGGCAATTTCGTGAAATGCGTGAGACTCAAAGGTCTCAGGATAATTACAAGCGCTACCTATCAACTTTGGCCAATTCTCAGCTTGAGAGTGAGATCAATTATCTATTGGAAGAGTTTTCCATGGACACCTATGGCCAGGACTTCTTTTATAAGACTCGTCTAGTACAAAGTGAACTCGTCTCACGTGCTGACGATGATTGGAAAGTTCGAATCGAAAATATGAATCTAGAAACCAATCCCATCTAGGGCCATCACAAGTCCTTTCTTCTTCTTCTTCTATTAATCAGATAACCAAAAGATCCTGCAATGTAACCTGCAGATCCGTTTTGAGTTCCAGAGCTGCCCAGTCCGCTCTGGAAGCCTTGCATCCCGGATGCATTACAACCACTTGTGCCGGAAGTGCCAAAACCACCTATACTTCTGAATTCGTAGGGCTGATGCCCTTTTGAATGATCAACACCCGCTTTATCAGGCACAAATACTTCGTGCTCAAATTTCTCAGGGTTAATGTCAGTGTCTAGCATTTCTGAATCAAACAGAGGGACTGGCTTCTTATTTGTTTGCTCATTGTTTTTTTTTATTTTTTTTGTGGGCCTCTGTGGCGTTTTTTTTTGAGACTGCATACTTACTCTCCTCAAAGATGATTCACCTCAATCGAGCAGAATTGGTGCCACTTATGATTTGCTTTTTTTTTAATCAGTTGCAAATATTGAACTTAATTACTCCGCAAAAAATGGATCTCGCCTTGAGGCGATTTGGTACGAAATAATGCTGAATTTCATCTCATTAACTAACTGAAATTAATGTTTTCTTCCATGGCACCAGCCTTGCTCATAAAGAACCGTAACGATGAACAAGGAGGATTTATGAATCCAAAGACAATGAAATTTTCAACAGTAGTTGCCACAATGAGTCTCGTGATAGCAGTTGGTTGTTCTAGTGCAAAAAAAGACCAGAAGAAAGAGAAGCCAAAAGCTCAACCGGCCCCAACAACCACCATGACTGACGCTTCCACAGGCCTTGATGTCGGGGCCGGTGCCCCTGGAACAGAGAATGCACCCGCTCCCCAAACTGCAGCGGCAGGAGAGACAGCTGTCTTTACGGATCAGGTGGATTTCGCCGCACTTGAGTTTGATAAAGGTGAAGCAAAACTAAGTGAAATGGATCGACGTCACTTAAATGAGCTCGCCATGAAGATGACGGGTGCCGGAAAAGTGGTTGATGATATTAAAATTCTGACTTGGTCAGATCGTGCAGTAGCGACAGATCAGGATGCCTCAAACACTGAGATCATTCTTGCCAGACAAAGAGCGGAGTCAATTAAGAATTATCTCGAAAGAAATCTTCCTGCAGAAGAGGATATTGATTTTTATAACATGGCAGAAAATCCGAAGAGATATTCTACTTATATGAAACGTAAGGGCGTGCCGGTAGAGCAAGCTTTCAACGAAGATGGTAAGGCGGGAAGTCCGGACGGTAAGGCCTTGGTTATTATTGAGTACCAAAGCGGTCCAATGCCATCAACTCTTTAGGAGGCGGTATGGTTAATAAAATAGAAATAGAAATTAATAGCGAGATAAATATTGGGATTTCAGAAAAAGACCGCAAAGAAGTCTGCATCAGTCTTAATAAACTTCTTGCAGACTCTTATCTTCTTTATCTTAAAACCCAAAACTATCACTGGAACGTGACCGGAAAAATGTTTCAATCCTTACACCTGCTATTTGAAGAGCAATACACAGAGCAGGCAAAAGCGATTGATATGATTGCAGAAAGAATTCGCGCTCTGGGGGAATTCGCTCCGGGATCCTTTGCAGCTTTCTCAAAAGTCTCATCAATCAAGGAAGAGTCTGCCATACCTTCTGCTGAAGAGATGATTCATAACCTTGTGCATGGGAACGAAGCCGTGGTGACAACGGCCAGGGAGATTGTTTCTCTAGCCGACGGGTGTGAAGACGATGTCACAAGTGATTTAATGATCGAAAGAATGCAGGTACATGAAAAAAATGCCTGGATGCTGAGAAGTCTGATCACACATCAGGCTTAAGGAATAAGGTGGAGAGAAGTTTTCTCTCCACCCCTTTCTAAATTACATATCTTTTTACGTTATCAACCAGCGCCTCCAGATCCAGGGGCTTGGTCAAAATATCCTTGAAATAGTCACTGGTATTCATGACCGGTATTTCCTCCGGAGACGCCGAAATCATTACAACCGGGCAATCTTTGATTCCAAGCGACTCAATTTCATTTTTACATTTTAAAAACTCACATCCCTTCATTGAATCCATCTTGGAGTATGCCTACCATTTTTTAAACCTTCCAATGCTTCTTTGGGATCTGCATGAGACTGAACCGCGAATCCTTCATTCGTAAGGGCCCAGCTGATAACCTCACGAAGATCATCATCATCGTCATCGTCAATCACGAGAATATTACGTTTAGTGTCCACGCATTTAGGAATTGAGAACGAAAAGCGAGAACCAGATGTTCTCTGATTTTCCACAAGAATATGTCCGCCGTGAGCTTCCACAATCGTCTTACATATAAAGAGCCCAAGCCCAGTTCCCGACTTACCTATCACACAACCCGTCCAGTACTTGTCAAAAACAAGACTAAGCTCAGACGGATTAATTCCAGGTCCGCTGTCTGAAACACTGAAAATAATTTCTTTTTCTAATGCTTCTATCCCCAAGTGGATTCGCCCCCCCTCGGGAGTAAACTTAATGGCATTGCTCAAAAGATTTGTAAGGACTTGAAACATCTTGTTTTTATCTATGTTGAGCATAAGCCCATTAGGAAAAGTCGTATTCACTGAAAGAGTTTTTTGTTTTAAAAGTGGCAGATTGGTATCGTATACCTCTCTAAAAACCACAGAGACGTCACAAACTGTTTTCTTGAGACACGAAAGATCATCTTCCGTTTTATTTTTATCCAAAAGATCTGCGATAAGAATTTTTAATTTTTCTGTGGTTTTAAGAATTCGACTCGCCTGACATTGAACATCTTTTGAAAATACACTTTTTACATTCCTCTCAGCAACTTTTAGTAGCATCTGAGCTTCTAGCTGAATGACGCTAAGAGGATTTTTTATATCATGAGAGACAATGGCGAGCATTTGCTCTCTCGCTGCAAATGCCTTGTCGGCGAGCTTACTCATTCTTGCTTCTTTTTCTTTGATTTCACCTTCCTGTAAGACGCGGCTTACGACCTGAACCAAACGCTGGGGATAGGCGCTAAGGACAACATCTTCCGCCCCTGCCCTCATCAAACAGGCCACCTCCACTTCTCCAACTCCACTAGAAATGAGAATGAATGGTAAGTTGCAACATTTTTTTTTGGTTCTCAGGAGAGCTTCTTGTGCCGAAAATTCAACGACTTCCGAATCGAAGGCCACGAGATTCCATGGTGAAGCCTCTAGCTTCTTTTGAAATTCGTCAGCATTTCCCACGACAGCAGATTGAATTGTGTAACCTAAGCATTGAAGATGCTTAAGAATGTCCTGGCATTTATCTTCCGATTTTCCAACACTCAATATCCTCAAAATCTTTTCGGGACTCATCATGCTTCTTTTTTTTCGAGAATAAAATGGCAACCCCGGAGACTACCTTAAAGTAGCATCCAGGGCGCAACTGTAATTTAAATTTAAGATCCCGCAGAGACCTGAGTCTACTGGCGAGAGGAAAACGCCTTTGAATCCAATGCATTTCTTAGAAAAATTGTTCTGGCTTTGTTATCAGATCGAAGGGGAACATGAGTTACCAGACCATTCCCCAAAAGCTGTCTGAGAGATTCTTGTAACAATCTATTCTGGCCTTGCGACAAGCAGTTACGAACCTTTCTTTTTGCTTCTTGATTAACCACAAAGTTAAACTCCATCATTTTATTCAAAGCTCATAAACAACAAAGCAAGGTGAAGGCCACCTACCGGAGGATGACTTTTCAACTAGTTATTACAAATCTATAAAAACGGTGGGGAATTCTGGGACAAGATTAGTAAAGAAACGGGGAATTAATAGAAATTGAGTCGGGCAATTTTGATTTCACAGGCCATCGAATGGGCCAATTGTCTTATGATTGCCTTATCCCTATTTTGGGCGGCAATCTCTATCTCGGCCCCAAAAGGCGCTATTTGAGGAAATTCAAAAGTAACAGCGTTTCCTTTGACCTGGTGACCGAGCTTTAAGGCCGGAGCAAAATCATTCATATCTAGTGACTGGATAAGGTCATCAATCTCTTGAATCCTTTTATCCAGATACTTTCTTTTTAATTCAACAGGTACTTGCATGGGCCGCATCCTATAATTTCCATTTCGGGTCGCCTACATAAGGTCAGCTTAATTTCATCAGTGGGGCCATATCGCACTGTAAAATCTTTTTACACAGGCAAGTAATCGCTTCACTTGCTCACCCTTTTACCCCCAAAATAGCGATAATTACACGCGTACAACTTTGGGTTCGGAGATCCACATAATGAAACGTTTCAGTCTCCTCATTCTTTTAGGCCTCTTACAAGCATGCGACCCCTATGGATTTGGTTTTAAAATGAACCCTGCTTTTGTTCTGAATGAAGCCTTCAAGTCAGTGCTGGCGCTAGACCATGAGGCATTTCTAGAGGTTTCCGGCAAAGAGGCACTATGTTTGTATGGAAATCCTGAGGGAGTCTCCTATTTACGTAGCAACCTCAATCTTGATGCTGAAAACGTTGAAATCAAACCTAAACTAATTGAAAACTCGAGCAAATACACTAAGGCCCCTCACTTCGTTGGTTACTGGTCTTACTACCAGGAAAAGTACCAGATCAATATTTTAGATAAGGGCACCAAGGAAGAACTCCTCCAAGTAGTGGTTGAATGTCATTACGGTTTTGAAGGCGAGAAGAAAGAAAGCTATCAGAATCTCAAACTTAAAAAATATAAAATGAAAGAGTGTCGAGTGATCAAAATGATTCCACTTAAGTTCTCTGGTCTTCCTATGCGAGATGAGTGTCAGCCTTTGAGAGTCGTTTTATAACCACTGAAGACTTTTATAATCGTGCGTAACAGCGGCCCTCAAATGAGCGATTCTCTCAACGTCTTTATAACCCAGAACTCCAGCAAGAACTCTCGCCTTGACCTTGGTTTCCTCATCCGAGTTATAGGAATCGATTAGCGTCTGCAAGAAGATGAGATTTGAAGCAAAGGTTAAAACATAATCTTCGATGTGCTTCTGATCTTGATCAGTAATCCTGATAAATTGTAGTCCAAAACGAGAGCGAAAAATATTATCCAGGTTTTGTGATAACTGCTCCCTCCTGACCATCTTCGCCTTCACTCTAATCACCTTGTGCTGGAAGAGCTCTTTTGAAAAAGTCTGCATTTTAAGGATGGAGAAGTTTTTGAGTGAAGGAAGCTGAGGCAGAGAAATCATAATGGCGACTTCATCAGTCTCGGGAAAACTAGGCATTTCATCAATCAGAAGTCCGCCCTCGGAAATATTGAGAGCGCGGGCCTTCAAAACATAATCCCCATCAGCGTAAAGCACCGTCTCCTTAAAAGGAGCTCTTAGGTGCTTACGCTGATAGTTCTTTGATCTCATAGAAGTTTGCTGGCAATTTCTGAAAGAGGTGAACGTTCGCCGACGGAAAGCTTCACGTGAGCAACGATCTCTTCACCTTTAAGTTTATCAATAGTGTAAACCAAACCGTTATTCAAAGAATCAAGGTATGGATTATCGATTTGCTCAGAGTCACCAGTTAGAACGATTTTCGTCCCTTCACCGGCACGAGTGATAATTGTCTTAATCTCATGCGGAGTTAAGTTTTGAGACTCATCCACAATCATGAACTGCTGAGGAAGAGAGCGACCTCTGATGTAAGTCAGTGGCTCAACGTGAAGAAGACCTTGGTTAATAAGTTCATCCCAAGTCGTCATCTCGTTACGAGCACGCTGATTTCCAAACAAGAAATCGATGTTATCAAAAATAGGCTGCATCCAAGGGCCTAATTTCTCACTGATGTCTCCTGGTAAGAAACCAAGATCTCTCCCCATTGGCACGATCGGACGAGAAACAAGCACGCGTGAATAGTTTTGTTTAGTGATGGCACACTCGAGGCCAGCTGCAATCGCAAGAAGGGTTTTCCCTGTACCTGCTTTACCAACCAATGAAACCAAATTGATTTCATTATTCAAAAGAGCATCCATAGCAAACTGCTGCTCGATATTTTTAGGATGAATACCCCAAACACCTTCTTTAGGCTTGATGAGAGGAACCAGTCCACCCTTCTTAGCGTGAAAGCGTCCGAGAGCTTTTTTGAAAGGATTGTTTTTATCCGCCAAGACCAAGTACTCGTTAGGATAAAGATTGTTGATATCACCTGGCTCAATTTTTAAGAAACGTTCTTTCTCAAATTCTTCAATTTTTTCCAGATCAAATTGTACAACTCTTTGTCCTGAATAAAGCTCATCTTCAGTGACACCAGTAGTTTCATAATCTTCAGCATGAACGTTAACTGCATCAGATTTTAACCGAAGGTTAATATCCTTTGTAATCAGGATGACGTTTTCCCCAGCTTCTTTCAACGTGAGAGCTGAAGCAAGAATGATGTTGTCATTCAAGTCCAGTTTCAGCCCGGAGTTCGCAGTTCCCTTGTACTCTTTAGTAACACTCACCTGTAGGGTGCCACCGTTTTCAAGCTTGACTCCTTTAAAGAGTGAGCCTTGAGAGCGGAAGCCATCAATCAAACGAGAGAAGTAACGAGCATTTCGCCCATTTTCGTTCTGATCTTTTTTAAAGCGATCTAGTTCTTCAATGACTGTTAGAGGAATAAAGACTTTGTTGTCTGGGCCAAATTTGTTTATGGCAAGAGGATCAAGTAACAGGACGTTCGTATCCAAAATGAATGTTTTATTCAAAAAACTCCTCCTATCCGTGGGGGCCGTGTGTTGAATTTAGGATAAAAAATTAAGCATCGAATGAAAAGTCAAATAAGCTCAGATAGATGATGAACCGCTTACTTTTTGTCTGTTTGTACTTAGAACCGAGTTCAACGTCGTAAAAACCTGCCATTAGTTTCATAAAGGCCATATCAAGTTGAGCTCCGTAGCTGTAATATCCGCTATTCATTCCGGCCATAAAAGTCAGACCTGGAAGTCCAACTTGGGCACCAAACCGCAGTCTTTTACCGAAATCCATCTGCTCATTTAGCCCTCTCACATCTGCAGATAGTACATAGTGAAAAAGACCCATATCCTGCCCGCCGGCGAGACCTAAATTGACTTGATCATCAGTATTTGCGACCGCTAAATTTTCGGCATTTTTAGGAACCTTATACTCTGTGCCAGTAATGTCCAAGGCCGAAAGACCCAAAACAAATTGGGAATTTCCCTCCTTGATAACATGCTCGAGGCCCGCGTCAAAGCCCCAGCCGATTCCTCTCACTTGTCCCAGAGATTTAAGTAAGGCATCCATCTCATCCTGACCAAGAGAGTCGGCTACTACCGGTCCGGTTAGGGCCATTGTATCTTTAAGGCCAGTGCGCTCAAGATATTTAGCGCTAAATCCCAGAGAGGTCTGCGAGCCCGTGTTGGATTTTCTGCTGATGCGATTTGCACTAATGGGAATCCCTAGGCCAAATGCAACGCCCTTATCTGAGCGAATATCGAGATCCATCATGGGATGAGTTTTATTTCTTAGGAGAACATCAAAACTTTCGTTAGCAATAAAGCTCACGCCAAAGTTAAACAACTTGAATCCTGGAGCTACCCCTGCACTAGCGTGGGCCGGATAATTCATGAGAACGTCAGCAACTCCAACAGCATCTGAAGGAAAATCGCTGAATCGATCCATATCTGCAAGAACATTTGTGCCCGAAAAATAGCCATTAAATGGATACAAAGTCAGATCACTCTTATGACGGGCCAGTGAGGCCGGATTATAAAACAAAGTATACTCATCATCATTCACTGCTGTGAAAGCATCTCCCATAAGAAGTGCCTTGGGTGATCTCAGAATATAGGGATACTCAAAAGCCATTGCGTGAGCAGATAAAAAGAAGAGACAAAAAATCTTCCAATTTTTCATGGAAGGCCAACTTCAAATAAGAGGGCATAAATATATTGAAGGTTATCGAATTCAGCCGCTCCGGAGACTAATGTTTCACAAGTCGACTGTGAAGTTGTCGTAATTAAAGTTTCTAAGGCTGGATCGGCAGCAATGATAGCCGTTTTAAGCACATTAATTGATGCAGCAACAGTGTTTAAGTCTGCAAGGTCAGAGCCTGCTGGTAAAGTTAAGTTATCCAGGATGTCGATAATGTTGGTTACTAACATTAGGCCTTCACACATTCTTCTTTTTGTGATGACCAAATCCCCTGCGGGGGCGAATAACATATTTGGGTGACCATCATCTGTTCCCAAATCATTACAAACTCCAGCTCCACCGAGGCCAAGGAAAGCAATTGCGTTGGCGTATGTGTATTCCACAAAACAGGTTGAAGGTGTCGCTGATTGTTCATCAACACTCGCAGCTCCAGCGCCTTTATTTCCGAGTGAATCAACATTTCCATAGAAGTGCAGGAATTTTCCTAACTGAGTGATACTAAGTAAAAGCGCTTGAACACCCATGTCACCCGCTTTACGAGTTCCATACTTTAATTCTCGCGCGGCTTGACTAGGCTGAGCACTGTCAACATTCAGAAGAATATCCAGTCCTTCACGTAGCGCCAGGTACTCTGCGGAATCGGCTTCAGTCTCCGAGGAGTAAGTTATAGTAGTAAGGGATTTCATGAAAGTGGCAGCACCCGTTTGTATTTTAGAGAATTCGCTGCTCAAAAAAACAACTTCACTAAAACCGGCCTTGCAAGCATAAGCAGAGGCTAGAACTTGAAGATAAATGGCGTTGTCTGTATCACGCCCGACATCTTCAAGAACATCAATGGCGGCTGCACATTTGTTAGATGACAAATACGTCAAAGCAATATCAATTGCCTCATCCATCTCGTCTTCGGGTGGCTTGGCACAACTAGCAAATAAAATTAATGAAAACAGGATGAGTATTAAGCGCAAAATCCAATCCCTCCAAGCCTAATTATAAGGCATTGAGAGGGACAAAATGAGTCTGGGACAAAAATGCCGTTGAGGCTAGATTACGCCCGATTCAGGTACTTGATTATTTTGGAGATGGCTTCCTGGAATGGGACTTCTTCAATCACAAGGGCAATTCTTGCCGAGTTGGGAACGCCAAAGTCACTGCCTGGGACGACAGTAATCCCCTCGTTCTGAAGCAACTCGTCTGCGATTGCATATGAGTGATCTTTGTCACTCTCAAATCGGGCAAACATAGGTGTGCGAGAGAAATCGATCATAAAATAAAAAGCCGAAGTAGATTGATACCAACAATGACCCAAGTTCGCTTCGCGGAATTTTTCACGAATAGTTGCGGCATTTTGTCTTACGTGATGCCTTACTGGGCCTAAAAAAGTTTCAACAAATTTCAGATCGAAATCCATCAAAGCCCTTTGAATTAAACTGTTGGGCCCAGAGGTCGTTTGCCCTTGGATTTTCCCCATGGCATTAACCAGGGCAGCTGGCCCAATCGCATATCCCAAGCGCAGTCCAGTCGAGGCGAGAGACTTTGAAATCGCCTGAATAATAATGGTGCGACTTAAAAGTGAATGATCGAATTGATAAAAATAGGTTGGTTTTGGATCAAAATAATAAATGTCAGAATAAACTTCATCACTAAAGACGATGAGATCTGGGTATTCCAAAAGAAAGGCAGCAAACTCTTTCATCCAAGCATCTGAATAATGTACGCCGGCCGGATTATTTGGGCTGTTTACAATGATTGCTTTCGTTCTTGGAGTCATGGCCTTTCTAATATCCTCGACTGCAGGAACAAAAGCATCAAATACGTTTGATTTTACAACTGTGGGTATACCACCCCAGAACTTTATCATCTCTGGATAACTCACCCAATAAGGAACCAACAAAATGACTTCATCCCCTGGATCTACCAAAGCTCCGAGACCATTGTAGATAGAATGTTTAGATCCATTGCTAACGATACAGTCAAAATCATTTTCAAAAATCTCAGTCGGAAGATTTCTGACCTCTGCCACATATTTGGTTAGTTTTTTTCTTAAATTTGTAAAACCAGAGACAGGAGAATATTGATAACTTTTTAAAAAGTTTAACTGATGATGGATTTTTTCAATAAATTCGGGAAGCGGCTTAATAGGAAGCTGTCCACCGGATAAGTTATATATCACCTTACCTTCGTCGGTCATGTTCAAAGCTTTTTCATTAAGCTTCATGGTGATACTATATGAGAGTCCTTTTACTCGAGAACTTAAAAGCATAAATGACTTTTTGTTTTAGGGTTTAATCTTCTTCATTTCCTCGTGAACCATAGGTGGGACAAAAGGAGTAATGTCACCGTCGTGAGCATAAACTTCTTTCACCAGAGAGCTAGAGATGTAGTACAACTTTTCACTCGTCATGAGGAAGACTGTGTCACATTCAGCATTAATCTTACGGTTCATAGACGCCATTTGAAATTCGATCTCAAAGTCACCGGTTGGACGCAGTCCTCTGACAATTGAGCTGATTTTATTCTGTCTCGCATACTCAACAATTAATCCAGACCAACTATCAACGACAACTTTGGGCTCATGGGCAAAAAGTTTTTTCAGGACGTTGACTCTGGCTTCAGTCGACATGAAAGGTTTCTTCGTTGGTGATACGGCTACCAGCACAACTATCTCATCGAAGATTTTGACAGCTCGTTGTACGATATCCAAATGACCATTGGTGAATGGGTCAAATGTTCCAGCATAAAGTCCGCGTTTCTTTTCCAAGGAACTTCCTTTGATTGGTTCTCTTAAATACTATACGAGTTTTCCCACCACGACAAAATGATCTCCCTGCTCCACCGTTTTGATAACCGAATGGAATGCCGCAGTGACGTCCTGAAGCTTAGGTCCCTTTAAACGATCGGACTCCAGCCACACTTCACCTTCGAAATTTTGTCCTTTAAGTAGATCAAGAATTTCAAAATAAAGGGCATGTAGCTCAAAGGGCGGATCAAGAAAAAGTATTACGTCCTGAGTCTCTGGAAATTGATAACGCAATTCTTTTGAAACCCAATGTTTTGCATCTGAATTACTGACCACAATCGAAGCAGGGTCAAATTTGAAAGACTTTATTAGTTGTTCCTGATTTTGTTTCAAAGTCAGAAATGCCCCTCTCATTGAGTCGTTGGCAGCAACTTTCTCAGCACCACGAGATAGTGCCTCAAAGGCCATTGCTCCCGAGCCCGCGCAAAGATCCACAAACTGGTACCCCTCAAGGTTTTGTCTCCAGTCAAAGAGCTTTCTCTTAATGAGGACGGATGTTGGACGTGTGGAATCAGATCGAGGCGTAGCAAGAGGAAAACCTCTCGCTACGCCACCAAGAATTTTTATCATTGAATGATTATACGGCTTTTTTTAGCGATTGTGCATCAGAGACTGGTACATTAAACGAAATACCACCATCCATCTTAATGTTTAGACCGCCCTCAGAAACCTCGAGCATGATCGTTTTGCCACCAACTTCGAATTGAAGCTCCAGATTCAAGTCACCCTGAACCTTAAATGACATTGATGTGGATGTAGAGGTCTTTGTTTGAGTTGCTGCTGGAGTCTCTTTTTTCTCAAAAGGAAGAACTTCCGCGTCGCTTTTTGTGGCGATAGGAATTGATATTTCTTCTTCCATTTCTGCCAGCTCTTCCATGACAGATGAAGCTTCCACCGTGTCAGTTTCGTCGGCGCCATTAAAATCTTCTTCCAGAGATTCAATTTCTTTCATAATGTCTGAAAGCTCTTGATCGTTGAAGCTCTTATCCATGTCATCCCCCGTGCAAAGGTAATTTGTTTATGCTGCGTTCGTTATACGAATCTATGCTCAGTTCCTAATCGGAGCAACGCGGTAAAACTTTAGAAAAATACTCCTATTCAGGCTCTTTTTCCATGACAAGAACACACGGATAAGTCACAATCTGGCACCCTTTTAATAATTAAATCAACGACTTTTGACGTACTTGGAACAAGTGACCAGGAAGATATTTTTTGCTCAACAATGGCTTCAAAAAGATGAATCGCATGACGATTCTTTGGTACCTACTGTACCCAAGTCCACCAAAGAAATTTGTCCCATCAAAAGTCGATTCCCTACTTTCATAAACCGTCAGAAAATTGTCGCTCGCACTTTGCCCGTACTTGATGACACAAAATTTTCACCTATGAATTGCTTTGTTCCCGGCTGGAAAGGTGAATCCCTCTCTTCCAAGCACGTTGTTAAATTTGAACGATTACTTAAAACCGTTGAAGACGATATTCGCAACGAACTTCTAAAAACCAAAGATTTTCCCCGCACGATCAAGATGGGGCTCTACAACGAGTTTCTCTCTTATGCTGAAAGCCTTGGCCTGCATTTCGAAGGCCTCGATGACATGGGTCGATTCTGGCAGCTGCTCACACCCGAGAAGCTGAGCGAAGACAAAGATTTATCTCAATTCGTTGATATCTACACTGGCCGCATAGCCACCATGACATTTCTAAAACTACGTTTTATTGCTTCTCTCCTTGATAAATGTGGCCTCGAACTTAACGATCGGGCACTGCTCTACCCTACTTCTTTCTTGTCTCAGATATTCAAGAAAGGCAGTCAGTCTGAACTCAATTCAAGGGCGCTTGAGAGCAATTTATACAGCTGGTATCGTCCTAACGAGGCCATGAAAGAAACGATGAAAGAACTTCTGCTCCTTTCAAAAGACCTGGCAATTACCGAGATTATTAAAAATGTTTCGGTAAGAACTCAGGTCAAACAAGATCAAGGTAAGGTTTATTCTCACGCCTTATCTCAAGTTAGCTTGGGGCTATTTTTAAATTCCCTTCAAATCAACTTTCCCATGTGGATTGAAACGATTGAAGGAAAAACAATTCCATCTGGAAGTCTTGAGCAAGAAGAAATCATCAGCTGTAAATACTTTGGTGATTACTTAGAATCTCTTTCCCTTTCACACTGGCTTGCCCAGGAAAACAACCAGAACTTCCGTTGGGATCAGATTCTTTGTCCAGACTTCAAAGGGCTTGAATTTATTTCAGGTAACTTCGCCAAGATCTGCAATGAGCTTCAGTTCCTTACTTTTCTGGTTAACAAAGCTGAGCATCAGCGCGAAAAACCAATTGAATACATCTGCAAAATCATGGGAGGTCACTTTCGTAATAGAAAGAACTCTCACGCCAAGCAGGGTTTATTATTAGAACATAATCCATTTTATTCTTCGACCTACGATCGAGTGGTGCTCAATCTGTGCCATTTTCCTAAGAATAATCCTCAGCACTATTTAATGACTCAAATTCTGGAGCAGGTTAAATATTTAAAGAACGATGGATATCTTTTTGTTCTTTCAAATAAAAAACTATTCGTTCCTTCTTTGAGAGAAAGATTAGAGCCAGTTTTAAAAGAACTCAAAACAGAAGCCATCTTTGACATGGAGAATGTCAAAGGCAAAGGAGAGCTTGGCTCTTACGTCTACGTTTTCCGTAAACGTGCTCAAGAAAGCGCATGTCAAAAACAACTTTGTTCATACTTCAGAGTTTCGGCCGATCTTACAACGTTTCAAGAGTTTTCAAGTTTAACCGAACACTTAAGAACATTCTATCTCTCACACTTAACTGAAATGCCTCCAATGGCGCAAATCGATTTCTCTGATTCATTCAGACTTGAGTATTACCAGGAAGCTTTGGTTAATGGGATGCTGATTCATTCAACCAATGAAGATTCTTCTCGCATTACTCACCCTACTTTTTTTAAAAACTTGATGAACTCTTGTGTTCCCTTGGACACGCTATTTGAAATAAAATCCATCTCATTTAATGAGAAGTTCAACCACAAAGACAATAGTTTGAACCTGGGACTAACACGAGATCACACTTACTTTGTAGTTGTAGATTTCAGAAGGTCTGAAGTTTCTCTTGAACTCCATCCAATGGACACGCTACGTTCGATCCATTCTGATTACGGTGAAACTCTCTGTAACTATTTTGAACTTCATCCTAAGCTCCAGGGACTCAACCCAAATATTTTACGAAATTATTTCGTAACTCCAATTGGCAAGCAGGTCACAAATCTCACCTTCACGGGTGGACCTAGTCTGGTTAAGGGATCGCTTTCTAAGTTGCTCGTACCTAAATTTATGGCCGAAACTGAAGCTCTTCCTCAAAACCTGAAGGGAGCATTTACTATCTTCGAGAAATCTGAAGAGGACTTCTTACAACTTTCTCCTCAAGCCGTATTAATGTCGTTTAACCACATTGATCAGATTGCCCGTGATGTGTTGCCTAAGCACGCTTGCGAAATACTTTCCCATTATTCAAATCTTGAACGAACCCTCCAGTCACTTATCTGGAAAATGGATGATACGAGATACGGGCACAAAATTAGTTTTAACAATCCGATGATCCAGGCCAAGCTGGTCCAAAAAACGACCAAACCCATGTATCCGGATAATCAAGAGATCTACCTGGAATTTGTCGAAGGCTCTTCCCCAGTCGACATCCATTTGCCTTTGACTCAAACCCAAATGAAAGTCACTCACGATGGGGACCTTAAACTTTATTCGCTAGAGCTCATCTCTAATGACAGAGTTATTGTTCGTTTGCATGCTGAAGAGTTAATGATTCTATTTATTAACTTCCTCCTCACCCATGCTATGAATGTCTCTCTTTCAAAAATTCTTAAAGCTATTCATGTTCCCGCTTTAAACGACCTTAAACTTATAATTGAAACCACTCAGGGTCTGAAGCAAACGTACCAAGAAGTACTGAGCAAAGTTCAGGCATCGATATTGATGGCCTTCAGCGTACACGTGAGCCCCAAGAGGACTCCGTGAAGGTAGTAGTTCAAAGAGTCCAGGAAGCCGAAGTTCGGGTAGAAAATGAAACAGTTGGCGCCATAGGTGCTGGACTTCTACTTCTGGTTTGTTTTGAACAAGGTGACGACGAATCTGCCATCAATAAAAGCGTTGATAAAATAAGCAAACTCAGAATTTTTGATGATGCCGATGGAAAAATGAATCTCGATATTCAGGCCATCAAGGGTGAAATTCTCTCGATCAGCCAGTTCACACTAAGCTGGGATGGCTCCGGCGGTCACCGCCCAAGTTTCGAAAAATCGATGCTGCCCCAGGAAGCCCGATTGAAGTACGCCTTATTTAATAGGGAGCTCAGGGCCAGAGGACACACTGTCAAAGAGGGTCAATTCGGTTCTTTTATGAAGGTGTCACTAGTCAACAATGGACCAGTGACATTTATTCTTCAGTTCTAGTTCATTAATTCGCGGGCCAGATCTTTCTTTTTACCTTTCACTACTGACACTAAATTCTTATTTGATTTTGCATCTCTAGGAACACGGTTCATAGTGAATCTAATCGCCATTCCAGTAATCGCTCCAGCGCGGTCTGTTTTATTTTCAATATGCCAGGTAGAGTTCGTCTCGTTGGCCATCTCTTTGAGAAGAATCATATTCATATCCATTGAGTCAGCGGAGATGTTCTGATTATTCTGACTGAAATCAAGTTCCGTTGCTGTGAATGTATTTCCCGCTAGGAACAAATTGATGATCGCCTTATCAGAATGAATCTGGTTGGAAACGATAATTTTCTTCCCATCATTTCTGCGCGTAGCAAGCTTGTTGATAGCAGCATTCATCATCTGTTCAAAACCTTCAAAGGCCACTGCCAATTGAACATCTCGCACATCACTAACATGAATCAAGTCTTTGGCATTAATATTCTGAATTGAAACCAGAACTTCTTTAAATGAAGTTTTATGCCCATCAAGGGTCTCAGGTGGTGTGAATTCTGGAATTTCTTCCTTCGTCTCAACTGTCTCAGTCTTTTCGTTTTTTCCTTCATAATAAGCCGAACGAGAAGCCATTCTCTCCAAAAGATCACCATGATAATCTTTAAAGATTTGCGCACTCACAGGTAGCCCTTGAGTCAGAAGACCACGCTCAATAATTTGATCAACCATGGCACCCACATTGGCCTGGCCAGTCTTTAATAAGTTAAGAGCTTTCTTTTCAATCTCTTGCTGAAGTTGAATGCGATTAAATTCTTTGAGAGAAAGAATACTTAGGGAAATAACAAACATCAAAAGTCCAAGACCCATCAACACTTCATCACTCATCTGTATTTCTCTGATGCGGGAATTAGTTGCATCAATCTCATCTACAAGATTAATTTTAAGATTCTCCATTTGAGAAAACTTTGACGAGAGAGGATTTAAAGGAACATCCAAATTCTTACCACTCACCATTGGGCTATGAGTGCGAACAACACTTTCATGAAACCAATGAACATCTGAAATCAATTTATTAAGAGTTTCATAACCCTTGCCAATATTTTGCTTAAATGGATTGATCCCTTTAATTGTTTCATTCAGGCATTCATCAGACAGACCCATAAAACCGCGGTTCAAATAAGGTGAGTGAATATCCTTAATCATCATGGCAGTGAACGTTTGTGAGATGCGGTTAAAACAAGTGCCTACGCCCTGGTTCAAAACATTCATACGATCTAATTGATTCTGATTGGTTTGGTGATGCCAGAAAGCACCGAGAGTCATAAGAAGTCCAAGGCCACACAGCATGAGGACTTTAGACGAAGAAACGCCAAGTAATTTTTTCATAGTAAACAACATCCTTATTGTTCCAAAGACTGAAAATATCTAATTTTCCTCGGTTATTGTCTCTTTTTCAGTCCCTTTGAGTCAAGGTCGGAAAATTTGACCGAGTATAAAGCTCAAGTGATAGAAAATTCGTATTCGCCTATGGTACATTGCCTCTGATCAGAAATTAGAGCTATGATCTTTGAGTACAGGAGTCCGGTCTTATGACGGATATGGCCATCCACATTAACTTCAAAATAAATTACGCACGCTCGCTAGCGTTGACTCTGCTTTTGCATTTAATCGTAGCTGCCGTGGTGCAGGGTCCGGAAATAGTTGCCAACAATTTTACCAAAGATACCCCTACTCGAAATCCTCTTAAGATTCACACGCTGGGTATTAAACGAAAGACCCCCACAGAAAATACTGTCTATGCCAGAGAAAACAAAGTTCAAATTCTCAAGCAGCAACGTGATGGCCACCATTCCAAAAAGCTAAGCTTCAGTGATCTTAAGGCCACTCCTGAACAGATCTCTCGCCCGGGAACCCTTCCCAAACAAACAACGGCGATGAATGGCATTCGTTTCGGAAATGATGAACTCAAAAAAATGGCACAAGAATCCTACAGTGGAAACACACAAACATTCGCTGGCGACAAGATCTCTCTGAAGTATGAAGTACCAGACGGAAAAAAACTGGATGAACTGAACGAAGCTGAACTCAGACTCTATGGATTTCTAAAAAGAGGCGCAAAAAATTACGCCACCTCAATTGCAGCTGAACTTCATGAATTTAATTTGAAATACCCTCACCTACAATTTCCCATGACGGATACAAAACAGCTCATGACGGGAAGACTGACTTATGATGAGAAAGGAAATCTCAAGCAGATTAAAATGGTTCGCTGGACAAACATTGATAGGCTGCAAGGATTTTTTGAAGAAGTCTTAAAGCGCATGGACGTCATGCAAAATCCGCCGAAAGAACTGTGGTCTCAAAATGGTGAGTTCACAGTTTTCGTCACTCTTCAGATTAACGGCTAACCCATTCTTCCCAAGAATTTCTAACTCTATCGGCGAAGCTTTTTGGCTCTTCTTTGAGAAGATTAAAAATCGAAAGCTTCATCTCACTCTCTAACGATTCTGTTATTTCCTTAGACATCAACGGTACAGGAATAAGGTTTTTCAAGAACGAAAGTTCATCTTCTTTCTTTTTAATCTGAGCTTCAAATTCCGGATGTGTTCGAATATAAGCTTCAAACTCTGACTTCTCTTCAATCGACAAAGAGCCATCAAGAAAGCCTAGAATCTTTTTTTGAAATTTTGAATCTATCGTATTTTGAGTTTTTTCCATCACGGTTGAACTCCTTGATTAAAATCATTAAGTAACAAGAATCTTCCGTTATGAAGTTTCTCAATCACCTCGTAGCGGGGCATAGTAGCAATGTCTTCAATTTCATCCACAGTGAATTGAAAATCATATCTTAAGCTGATTATGAGTCTGACTTTGGGGGCCAAGCCATAGAATGACTGAAAATCTGAAGGCTGATTAAATTTTGTCTGATCAACTAACTGAGAAGATCTTCTGCATCCAATTTCACCCATGTAACGAAGAATACCTTTAAAATAAAGTCGGCGCGAAATCTGAATATCTTTTTTAGAAAGTAATTCGTACTCGGATGCTGCCAGTATTTTTTTCTTTTCTTTAATAAGGTAAGCGTTAAGTGAATCAACTACTAACTGCTCAGCTTGGAGATCATCCGGGATGAGTCTGAAGGCCATGCGGTAGAGCTTATCCGTCACTGGTAAAACTAACTGGTAAAAATCTTTTCTTTTCATAGGTAGATATTGTACCCACGAGCAACTAGGGGGTTCAAGGGCCCTTTATCTATCAATTCCTGTCAGCCTAAACCCTGTTTTCAATAGGTTAGCATGTTCCGGCTCGAAATTTATCAAGTTTTTCTCGCTAACTTCCGAATAGTTCATGGAGAAAGACTAAAACGGGATATTAATCCGCTTTGAAGGTATGTATGAAGCAAAAAACTTTTCTACTGATGATCACATTTTTCGCTCTGATTCTGACAGGCTGTCAGCAAAAAGCGTCCAAGAAATCATCATCGAGCACCACTAACCCTAGCAGCTTAAACTGTTCAGGCCAGGCTTACTGGACCACACCAGGTTGTGTCGGCTTCTGCCAAAATAGTCCTTCCAACTATGCTTGTAACGGTGGAACAACCACTGGCGGTACAACAACTGGTGGAACTACCGGAGGCACTACTGGTGGCACAGTGACAGGTATGTGTGCACTCAATCCAACAGCTGCTTATTGTTCTCCAACTTATTGTTCAGCTTTACCTAAACCATATGGATGCCTTGCAAACGGAACCAACTGTTTTCAAAATCAAACAGCAGCAGGCTGTGGTGGATCATCAACAGTAGTTGCCGCCAATCCATATTGGGGAGTCTGGTATCCAGGTGGAGTGCCCGCAAGTACTTGCTCGGCAACTACCCTTCCAGATGGATTGACCACTGCTTTAGAAACTCGTAAAGGAACTATTACACTGAGCAGTCCAGGCAAAGAAAGCGCAATCCCCACTGAATACTCACCATTTAGTTCGGATGCTTCTCAATTAATCAACACCACAACCATGCTAAAAAGCGTGGCGCAGGCGAAGATGTTTTTCCTAACAGACTCTGTCCTAAAATTCAGAGTCAAAGTGAATCCAGAACCAGATTCTCCGGGGACGGCGTCGAGTGTCTGTTATGGACGTGGCACTGGTGCTTATCTGTCTGGTTACACGAAACTTAAGTATACTGTGAAAGTTTATGCAGCTTCATCGAGCAATGCTGTTTCCTGGCTCGCGACTCTTGGCCCTTTTACCACTGGTGTAAATGGTTGTTCAGAAGCGATTGACCTGTCGGAATATAAAGAGGCCAGCCCTTCTGGATTAATCGTTACTATTAATGATGTTCAAGAAAATAAGAACTGCTCAAACTGGAACTGGAACAGCGCCGGCTGGAACGCTTGTAATACTTTTAACAAAGTCCGTAAAATGGAATGCTGGTCAATGGATTTTGAAGTGGCAGCAGATGGAACTAAGACTTTTGATTAATCATATCGATCACTACGTCCGCAAGATTTTTCTTGAGGGCGTAGCTGACTTCGACCAATAACCCCGGACAAGTGATATTGACCTCAGTGACAGCGTCGCCAAGAATGTCAAAGGCAAGCCAGTCCACTCCATAAGATCTTAATTCAGCAGCTATTTTCTCGCAGCGCTCACGGGCAACGTCAGATAACTCATGGGCACCAAAAGTGGCACCTTGAGCGATATTAGAAAGGAATTCGCCGTCCTTTGGAGTCTTGAGAATCGTGCCGATTTCCTCACCCTTAAAATAGAGCGAGCGGATTTCTCCTCTCGTTACGGCTTCAACAAAAGGTTGAACGATAACAGGACCATTAAGTTCATTAACCTTCTCTTCAAAGCGCTCTTGCCATCCAGTCACTGGCAACTTCTCAACACCTAAGCCACTATATAAATCCATTGGTTTCAAAATAAGGGCTGAAGGCTTAGGATCCAGATTGTGCACAAACTGGGCGGCGAGCTTGACGTTAGAGCCTACGAAGCTCGCAACAGATCCCTCTTTGCGGTAAGCGTAGAGTTTTTCATTAAAGAGCATTATTCCACGAGGATGGTTAAGAACCTGAATCCCCTTTTCTGCTAAATCATCCAGCATCCATAAGATACGCAGGTAGCGGCTATCAAATGGTGGATCCAGTCGCATGTGAATCATGTCAGTTGTATGGAGTTCAATCACTTTTGTGTCAGTCGTTTCAAAGGACTGCATATAGATGCCATCTTCTTTCAGTGTTCCCTGGAAAGAATGGACGGTCAGTTTTTGAACCCCTTGATTATGAATAGCAAAATCTTTTTCGAAAAAAACATAACACTCAATTCCCCTTCTTTGCATCGCTAGTGCCAGCATGAAAGAGGAGTCTTTTTTTACGTTGAGTTTTTCAATGGGATCAATCAAGAGCAAGTGGCGCATGCGGGACCTTTAATTTAAGATAGTCAGTGAAGCTGCCAATTTTATTCTGGTCGTCAAAACTCTCATATTCTACTCTAAGCCAACTTAAAAAGTCTTTTAAGTTTAACTTTTTGGCACCCTTAAGATCCTTGAGAAAATCCTGTTCCTCTTCATAAGTAAGAAACGCAGCAAAGCTCGCCTGATTCCAGTTATCCTTAAATTCACATTCACTTTCTTCCAACTCAAGTCTAGCGCACATTGCCCTGAGGTCGGGCTTAAATACTTCATCCACAAATCTTGAGGTAAGTTCGTCGGCTTTTTGGGCAGTATTAAATCCACCAAGCTTGGCAAATTCGGATTGAAGAATCCCAATCAACTCAACGACTCTTTTATCTAATTGGATTTTCTTTTCCTGATTGGCCAGATACGTTTTCAATTCCGGACGGTCTTGAAAATATTCTTTGAGCATCTCTTTACCATAGAGGTTTGCCAAATTTTCGTTGAGGTCAATTTCATCTTTAATAAAAAACACAGTGTGAAACAATTCATGAAAAATCAGCTCGGCCAACTCAACATCGTCATATTCAAAGAATGAAGAAAGGATTCTGTCTTCCAGATATCCTAAAGTTGAATAGGCATAAACAGGTCGAATCCAGGTAACAACCTTTTCATCTTCTTCCAAGTTTTTGGCATAACTCTTGGCCGAATCAAGACTGAAAAATCCTAGATAGGGAAAACTTCCCATAATCGGAAATTCAAATTCATGGGCCTTAATGTCTGTGTGAGGACTTGCAATCAAAAGGTAAGTCACGGCCTTATTATCCAACATGGACGTTTTGGAATAGATATTGGTCACTTTCTTGTCAAAATAGTGATAAAAAAACTTTTTGTATTCTTCGACCAATAATATTTTTCGCTTAAATGAAGGCGAAATTTTCGGATTGCTCAGCACTTCATCATTATTCTTTCCACTCCATTGAAGCTTCATCTGCCCAACACCTTGTTCGGTCAAATAACCCAACTTGGCACAACCGGGCATCAGAAGTGTGAGAAATAAAGGGAGTAAAATAAGTTTCATGGTCAATATTCTAACCTAATCATGGTGTAGTCAGAAGACTTAAAAGTCCTAGCAAATTACTTGGAAGAATTTTTACGGGTCACGACAAAGAATCCAACACTTGTAAGAATCAATGTGATAACGATTTTAACCGCTAGCAGTCCCTGAAGCGTGTTCCACAGGATGAATTGGGAAAACAGGATCATGGCAGCGCAAAGAACTTTGGCCTTGGGCCGAATAACACGGTTCTCCTGCCAATCCCTCACGGCAGCTCCCGCTAAAGGAAGGCCCATTAGCCATTGATGAAAACGAGGAGAGGATTTAGAAAACATGAAAGCGGCCAGGAGTATAAAGGGCGTAGTGGGAATGATCGGGAGAAAAGCGCCAATGACGCCTAAACCAAAACAGACCCAGCCAAAAATGAAAATGAATAACTTCACGGCAAGATTTTACCAAAGTCCGTAATTAATTTCCCCTGGGTAGAAAGGGCCGTGACCGAAGTAATTTCGACGTCTACCCAGTGCCACTGATAATTCTTATCCGGAATATCACCTTCAAAATGCACTAAGCGGTGGCACGATGTCCGCCCACTCCACTTCATGACACCTTTAGAAATGTTTTTATCTTCCACTAAAACCCGATAGGTTTTGCCAATCATCTCTCCCCTGAGGGAGGCCTGGATCTTCATTTGTTTATCTTGAATCTCTTTTAATCGGCGCAGACGAATATCGTCAGTCAAAACGTCATTAATACGAGTCGCTTTGGTGCCTTTGCGAGGAGAATAGGTATAACCGTAGATAAAATCAAACTGTGCCTTGTCCAAAAGATCCATCGTCGCATGATGTTCTTCTTCAGTTTCATTCGGAAAACCTGCAATCATATCAGTTGTGATAATGATTTCAGGATTCGCTTTACGCATTTTGGCCAGCAAGGTCAGGTAATGCTCAATGGTGTACTCACGAAGCATGCGCTGAAGAACTGTATTCGAACCAGACTGAACGGGAAGATGTAAATGATTAACAAGTTTTTTGGCCGAACCGTGGATCGCCACTAATTCGTCCGTCACGTCATAGGGATGAGAGGTCGTATAACGAAGGCGCTGAAGTCCATTGATTTGATCCAGCTCTTGAATGAGCATCGCCAGGGACTCTCCATTATCTTTTCCAAATGAATTCACGTTTTGACCAAGCAGAGTGACTTCCTGAATCCCGGAATATTCAACTAAACGTCTGACGTCAGTCACGACCTCATGCAAGCGCCGTGATTTTTCCCGCCCTCTGGTAAAAGGAACAATACAGTAAGAGCAAAATTTATCGCAACCCTTAATGATATTCACAAACGCCATCGGAGTGCCGGGAGTGATCTTTGTTTCAATCGAATAATTGTCGGATTTATCCCAAGTTGTAACAGTAAATTTCTTTTCGCCGGCGTAAGCGCGGTAAACCATCTCGCCGATGTTATCAATAACATCAGTTCCAAAAGCAAAATCTAATTGTTTATATTTCTTAACAAGGTCCTTGCCTTCAGTCTGAGCAATACAGCCGCCGGCAGCAATGATGACGTCTTTTTTAAGACCTGTTTCTGGATCAATCACCGGATTTTCGCGGATGTGTTTCGTTTCACCTAGGGCGGAATAAAATTTTTGGTTTGCCAGATCTCGAACTGCGCAAGTGTTAAAAATCACCAGATCAGCTTCAGTTTTTTCGTCCGTCAGGGTGAAGTTTAGATTAGAGAGGTGAGAAACAATCCGCTCGCTGTCGTGATAATTCATCTGACAGCCGTAGGTTTTCATCCAGACTTTGCGTGGAGGGAAATCGAGTTCTCCCACCTTTACCGATTTGGTATTCGTGCTTTCCATAAAATCCCTTAAAAGATTAGTTATTAAGCCTAAGACTAAGGGTGCTTAAATTTATGGCGCAATATAGCAATGTGGGATTTTAAAGTACAGTTAAATGATCTCGAGTTGCAGGGCAACATAGAAGGTCAGGTTAAAGACAAAATGCAAACAAATGGGTGCCAAGACCGAGTGAAATCTAAGCAACGCCTGACCACAAATGACACCCAATACGAATGTGTAGAAAACCTGAAATCCAATAAAGGGAACATATTCCACCGGAAGAACCGCCAGACCAACAAGATGTGAAAAGGCAAAAATCGAGGCCACAAGCATCGAAGTCACACGCTTCCCACCCATATTTCCAATCAGAACACGCTGGAAAGTTTGGCGGAAAACAAGTTCTTCAAGAAGTGGAGCAAAAAGTAATAAGTGCCACTCAAGGTTTGAAACTAAACGGAAGGGAATTTCAATGTCCATGTACCAGATGGCACCAATTGATCCCACGCCAAGAGCGAAAACTTCACCAATCGCCTTGAGAGTCTGCTTATTGATATGCCACTTAAATTTCCAAGGAAGTCGGAAGAAAAATGAAACGCCTAGAGCAAACAGGAGATCAAAAACATACGAAAATGAAATATTGGACGGTATTTTATGCCAGGGTAATCCCCAGGAAAATCCAAAATAAACTATGACTAAAACGAAAAAACTGATCAACGGATCTCTCCCACAATGGCAATTCGGTGCACAAGTTTAACTATTTCATCATAGATTTGTGGTTTTGTAACTTTGATAATTTGCTGAAAAGTTGGTGCTTTCGCCCCACCATGCCCTAAGTTCTTATCGTCAAATATGGCGATACGTAGGGTCAGGTCATCCAGAAAGTAGCAAAAAATGTCCAGATTAAACGCCATAATCCTTAACACATTCAAGCCTGAATCAGGCTCTATTCCGGAAAAAACCGCGGCCGTGAGGATTAAATCTTTTCTTTCCTGGAATTGATCAAGGGCTTTTATGAGTGTGCCAAAACTGGCCTGAATCCACAGAAGCGCCTTTGCCTCATTTTGATAATCCAAAGAATTGGCGCCGCTAACGGGACTCAGAAGAAAATCATGATTACTTTCAAGTCCAAACTTAAGTGTAGAGTGGATGCAAAGATTCATGAGTCCATGAAGTTCATGATTTTGGCTTGCAACTTTTTTCGTTCTGATATTTTTTTTATTTTTAAAGAATCTGATCTGCTCTTTAGCTCCACGTGCCCACTCAATGCTCTCCTGCAAAGGCTTGTGGACTTCTAAGGACCAGAGGCGATCTTTGGGATTTTTTAAATCAAAATTCCAGCTCACCACCCTCCAAACCGATTGAGCAGGAGAAAATTCCAAAAATAGTGTGCGTGGATCTTTTCCAAAAAAATTAAAAACACTCATTTCAATATTTTCCCCAAACTGTATTCATGAAATCCCGGGGCTTCATGGTCAGGGTGATATCCTTCGATGGTATAACCTTGCTTAAGTTTGATTTGAACCATTTGGTGATTAAAATAATAAACGGTAGAAACCACTTTTTTAATCCCTACTCTTTTGCATTCGTCTTCGATCGCCTGGGAGAGAAGCGCCCCAAGCCCAGTTCCACGAAACTCCTTAAAAATAGTCGTCTTAACCGTCTCGGCCAGAGTGGGAGTTTTTAAACTATATCCAGTAATGCCGATTTGTTTCTCCTGATAAAAAGCCCGGTAATACACGACTCCGCCCTTCATGATTTTCTCTTTGGTCACGGGCCATGGAGCATTGGAATAATACTCATGACAAATATCGACCAACTCCTGGGCCTCTGACTCGCTTGCAAGATCATATAGCTTGAGTAAAATTTCATCCATGCTTGAATCCACTGAAGTGATCCCAAATTTCCTCCCAACTTGGGGAAGCAAATATGATGTCTCTATCTTTTTGCTTAATGAGTCCTTGTTTGACAGCATGATCTAGAAATTCAAGTAGAGAATCGTAGTAGCCATTGATATTCAGTATTGCAATCGGCTTTGCGTGAATGCCAATCTGGCGCCAAGTGACTATTTCAAACAACTCATCCAGTGTTCCCATTCCGCCCGGGAAAATCAAAAAAGCGTCAGACATTTTATACATCTTCTGTTTTCTCTCATGCATGTCTTTTGTCACAATCAATTCGCTAAGCCCTCCGTGGGCCACTTCTTTCGTCATTAAAAGTTGTGGAATGATTCCTGTCACTCTTCCCCCACGAACTATAAGGTCTGTGGCAAGCATACCCATAACACCAATGGCGGCCCCACCATAAACAAGTTCAATTTTTTTCTCTCCGAAAAAAGTCATAACTTTTTTCGCCATAACTTCCACGTCAGAATCAAGACTTGAATTGGCACCGCAAAAAATACAGATCTTCATTAATTTTTTCTCCGCAAAATAAATTTTAAATAAATCATTTCAAGCAGCATGAAGCTGCCGAAGGCCATGTAGAATCCACCTGTTTTCCAGAAAAGCCACGTCGCAGTGGTTTCATAAATAGCGACTTTTGCCATAAAAACAGCGAAGACCAAAAGAAAGAGAGTCATGTGCCATTCCATAGTCTTGTAGATTGCTTCAGGAAGAGGAGGTATTTGTCCCATGTGTAAATGTGGGCTGAAGTCGAAACCAAACGCCCTCTTTGGCAATTAAGGAGACAATTCCCAATACGACAATGAGAAAAATGTTAACTTTGGATAGAGTATGAACATGGCCGGTGAAATATTTTTCCAAGATCATCTCAACGAGCCCTAAAAAAATGCCTCCTATCAAGGCAATTTCCAAGGTCGTATATGTTTCGAGCAGCCAGTATGCTACCGCAGGAATGAAGGATAAAAGGAAGTATGGTGGCTTCCTCTGTGCAGGCTTATTCATGCCAGCTATCCTACGCGACTTTTCTTAGTTTTTCCTCACAATACATCAAAAATTCATCTTTGAACTTACCTGGATCCATCACTTCTACGTTAGAACCCAAGGCAAGCAGCCACTCAAAAAGATCGTCACAGGGCTCCACATAAGCCGCCCAGATGAGATCACCATTAGGATTTGTAATCATGCATGGTTTCCCCAGAAAGTGATGATCTGGGAACAAATTTACTGACTGAGGATCATGAATTTTAAGTACCAGTCTGGTCTCTTTTTCGTTCATGGCCCGTATTGCAAAAATAAACTCATCAACCTCGAAGCTAGCAACTTTGGGTGCCGACATTGTTTCAAGAATTGAAACTTCTTTTAACTCACTGATGCTCATGACAACCAGGCAATGATCTCCAGCATCTTCGGCAATCATCGAAAGCTGGCCTTCCAGATGGATGATCTTGCAAGGGTACATTTGGTATGTCTTATTGGAAGCAGTAGTAATGGAGACAAGTGACCTTTGAGATACGGCTTCGTCTAATTTTGAAACTAACATTTGGTTCGCATCACTCAACTGGAGATCCCAGTGATCAAGTTCATTTAGCAATTCCATAACCGCCTTTATTGGACCGTTCTCAGTAATTTTCTTTTGAAGTGAATTCAGCGAAGGATTCTTCTGTTGAGATAACAATTTGTGCAGGGCCATCCATTCTGTCGGAGAAAGCGGAAGCATGTACTGAATGGCGTTGGCATCAATATCCACCATACATTCGTTGTTTTTGGTGTAGACTTCTGCCCCAGTGCCTCCTGGAAATATCTGGCGTAAAAACATCAAAGTATCTTCGCAAGAAAGCCCCATATCGAGGGATAAGTCCTTTAAACTAATTGTCCCCTGCCTCTCACCTATCACCATCAGCTTCTTAATTGCGTCCGGAGAAATCTTCAATCCCGTGCCTTTCATATAACCTCGTTTCCTGATTATTCTTGTCGGACATTATCCTTTAACTCTTTAGTGCAAATTTTAGGTTTTCACAGGATAATGGTCATATGTTGTGGAATTCCTTACTAAAAAAGCCAATTTTCGCCATGGGAATAATTATGTTTTCCCTCTTCCTCTTCCAGGTTGTGAAGAAGGAAAAGTGGGGCATTTTTCATAACGATAAGCTCATTTCTACCCCTTGCAGGGGTGTTCTGATCAGATTGGAGAAGAAAGTTCCCGAGAACTGGAAAGTCTTTTGTGAGGGGAATAACCTGGCCGTTGAGATTCGTGAGATCGCTATTCCCGAGAAGGCCAGCAATGTAAAACTTCTGATCTACCGACAACTCGCTAACCACATGGCGTTTGTGGCCCGCATGGCGACAGTTGATATTCTTGAGAAGGTGATGTTTATTCGATTCAGAATCACGCATCCTGATCTAACCATCAATGCAGTGACAGAGGGAAAATTCATAGTGAAGTTGGCAACGTTAGAAAATGCTGATCACATCATGAGCCATCTTAAGAGTACAGTTCAGGTCCAGGAAACACCTAAATAAACAGATAAATCGAAATATTCGTCAAAGCCCTCTGCTACTGGATCTACAACTATTTCATCCCATTCATATTTCCAAGCGTGAAGGTAAAGTCTTGAGGTCTCTCTTCCCCCATAAAGCTGATCTCCTAGGATGGGAAATCCCAGATGCGCCAATTGCGCCCGGATCTGGTGCCTGAGCCCGGTTTGCAGACTCACAAGTAATAAGGACTTTTCATCTTTAAAACTAAGTAACTTAACTTTGAGGTGACCTTCCTGAGCATCAGGGTGGAAATCCTCAGAGACTTTCTGTTTCGCCCCTTTGATTCCAGTGGCGCGAAAAAAATGGCTCCAGCTCCCCTCTCGGTCAAACTTTCCATCCACTACGACCAGGTAGAGCTTTTGCTTCATTTTGTCTTTGAATTCATTACGAATGGAATCAAAATAACTTTCTTCCTTCGCCAGGAGGATCACTCCGGAAGTTTCATAATCCAGACGGTAGAGAAGTCCCCTATCATACTGATTAACGTTCACGTTGAGGGCCTCCCATTTTCCTTCTTCGGCAAGAAAGTTTAGGAGTGTGTCCTGATCCGAATAACATAAGGGGTGACCGTGAACGCCCGGAGGTTTATGTAAAGCTAGGTAGCGGGAATTTTCCTTAATGATGGAAGGGCGAGGTCCTTTAAAAACGGGATTAATTTTGAGATGGTTCACCAGGTCCAGAGGGAGTCTGATCAGTTCTTTGGCCCTGGTATTTTTTTGAAGCTCTTTCGAGGAAAAATATTTTTTTAGGAGCTGACCCGAACAATTCAGTAACCCCTGAAGGGATTCTTTTTTTGAGGGCCCATCATTTAACCATTGAAACTCAATAAACTGCATAAGCTTTACTGAGCTTCAACTTTTCTTCCCTCAGTACGAAGATCGGTTTTTTTAAGTAAAAATTCCACTCTTCGGTCAGAAACATTAGGATTCGTTTTATCTTGAGGACGAGAATCACCGTAGAAGATAGTGGTAATTCGGTTCGGCGAAATACCTCTCTGAATTAATGATTTTGAAACGGCTAAAGCACGCTGAGATGACAAGGCATAGGCATCGACAGAAGGATCTTTTGCTAAATGCTCACCGGCCTCTGCATGGCCTTCAATCATAATATGCCAGTTATTTTCTCTCATCATTTTCACCAGGCGCTCAAAAACTTGAATATTGATATCATCAATACCAGTCGATCCCGGACGAAATTGAATTTTATCTTTCATCTTAACAAAAATGCTTTCTGGCATTTCATAGACTGTGGCAGATTCAGAGAGCTCATTATCAGCGAGCATTTTCTTCAGCTGATTCAATTGAACATCAGAATCACGGTTAATTTCATGTTTATCTAAAAGACCTTCGGCAGTCAGAAATTCAATCGGGAACGGTTTTGCTGGCATATCAGAGTCGATCATCGTGGCAGCATCACTTGGGGATTTACCCGAGCGAATAACCTCTCCCGCTTTAAGCACGTTACCACCGAAAGCATTTCGGAGCGATCCAACTGCAGCCTCATATTTAGCTGTCTCTGTTTTAGCAAACGATAGAAGCAAAATAAAAAACGTCAGAAGGAGCGTACATAAATCTGAGAATGTCGCCAACCATCCTGGAGCACCAGGTTTACAGGGAGGACATTTAGGAGCGTCGGCCATAAATTACTCCTTCTTCTCTTCCACCAAGCGATCTTTAGGAGAAAGAAATGAATCCAGTTTCTCACGAATCACGCGCGGATTTTCTCCTGCCACGATACCCAGAACACCGGCCACAATAATGTTCATCTTAGTGGCTTCTTGTTTTGAGCGCTGCTTAAGTTTCGCAGCTACCGGGATGGAAAATACGTTGGCAATAACTGAACCATAAAATGTAGTAAGGAGAGCAACCGCCATCGCTGGACCAATTGATGATGGATCAGACATGTTCTGTAACATCTGAACCAGACCAATGAGTGTTCCAATCATTCCGAATGCCGGACCATCTGCTCCGATACCTTCCAGAATATCCACACCTTTTGAGTGTCGGTCTTCCATCGCAGCAATTTCTAAACTTAGAATGGAGGTAATCACTTCAGGTGGACGGTTATCAGCTGCAAGAGTCACAGCTTTTTTTAAAAACTTATCTTCAACAGGAACTTTTTCAAGTGCAAAAACTGATTCACGTCTGGCCGTTTCAGCAAGCTTTTGAATCTCTTCAATCATTGCCTTGGGATCCCCCACACTAGAAAAAATTGATTTCATGTAATACGCCATGAGTGCTTTGACGTTTTCCATTGGCCATTTAATCAGAGTTGTTGCAATCACTCCTCCACCCACAACTGCCACCGAGGGAATATCGATGAAAATCGAGAGAGGCGATCCGTAGAGAATGGATCCAATAATTGAAAGAGTTGCTAAAACTAAACCTGCGACGGTTGCGATATCCATAAGCACCTTCAGAAAATTAAAAGTTTCTATGACCTAAGTATCGGAATCTAGAAAAGGAACTTAACAGAGGCTGTTGAAATGACTAAAAAGTATCCGGCCTATAAGAGTTACAGGGGCGGACAGTAAGTCCGACATTGCCGCTCGGATTTAAAGCATAATTTGGGCATGAAAACATTTAAACTTGCCCTGATCGCTTCAGTCATTGCCTGCGCCCCATTGGCGTCGGCGGAGGTTCTCTCCCCCATTGCAGAAGCCGACTGCCAGAATGACTACCTGACTTTGATGTCCAAGCCTGAGATCAATGTCACCATTGCTTATGGCTACTTTGATGGTGAAGATGGTTCAACCTGGGACACCAGAATGCTTAATCAGTTTCTGAGCAAGATGACTGCCTCATGCAAGACTTGGCATACTAAATCTTGCGGCTTCAAAAAATCCGGCAAGGGCCCTTATGTTCTGACTCGTAAGATGACCGGTCCCGATGGACTAATCAAAACCATAAAGATCACAGTCGATGCGCCAAGTACCTCAGCTGATAACAAAACCAACATGTCTAACCCGGCTCAAAAAACAAAAAGTGCAGCCGTTAAAAATATGTACCTCAATGGTCTGCGTAATTCAGAAGTCACTTTATATTTAGGCCATTCTCGGGACGGTGGTGGTCCCGATTTTGACCCACCTAAATTACGTAATGGACACGTGGATTATGATTCCTACCAGTCCAACCCGAAGGATAAAAAAGAGATGCTCAGTGTTTTGGCCGAGGATCCTAATAAACCACGAATTGTAGGATTCTTTTCCTGCAGCTCCATTCGGTGGTTTTCGAAAGGTGTGAGTTCTGGGGCGCCGGCGAGTGGATTTATCGGTACTGATGACACGTATTGGACTACGGCTTTTGATCAGGTCCACCCATTTATTGAAAAGATTTTTTCTTATCAGTGTATTGATAAACTCGTTGTGGATGATGTGAAAAAAGTCAGTCAGATCAAGGCCACCAAAAAATGGAAAATTCCGGCCAAAGATGCGCGCATCTCAAAACTGACTTTAACTCAACAAACCCTGGAAAAGTTAGCTGCTCAGCTTGCCTCAAGTGATATAGAAGTGCGTAAAGAGGCTTACCGCGAAATACAAAGTTATAATAAAGACGACTACTCTCCAAAAGTCTGGAGAGCCTTAAACGATTATAAATTTGGGAATTCTGTCGGCAAGAGTTTTTAGCCAGAGGGCAAAAAAAAACCCAGGTGGTTAGACCTGGGTTCTATATTTGGAGGGGTGGAAAATTATTTATCATCCCCAACAAGTAGCATTGTCGAGTCGATATAAGAAAGCATAGCAGTTCTCAGATCATCCAAAGAAACTTCCTGATCATTTTGACCTTGGAAAATCTCCTCTTTGATCATCTCAATAGGAAAACCAGTCATCTTGGCCAAAGCTTCGAGACTTATCTTCCCATTTTTTTCTGTGCCACTTGTGGCCAGATCTTGTGCCGTCATTCTGTGCTCCTTGAATCAATAAGCTACTCAATCCTTAGAGTAGCAAGTTGCCTCAGAGCATATCGATGGGCATAAACCAAAGTCAATCATAGGCTTATGAGATGTAAGTTTATGTTAGAGAGTACTAAAGAAAATCTCTCTAACTTCCCGGAATCAATAAATATCAACTCAAGATATATGACTAAAATAAAGTGTTAGAATTTAATTAATATCAATTTCGAAGTGAAAAGCATGAATTCAATAAACGGTTTGGTATCCCCTGCTTTATCACTTATTCAAAGGGCGCAGTAAAACTTACAAGGCCAGCTGAAGCATCGACTCGTAAATTGTATATAAAGAAAAAACATACGAGGGATAAAATGAAGAGAGCACTAATTTGTTTGTTAGCTATGGGGTCATTTTCAACTTTTGCAGCAGAGTTGGAATGCAACATCTCAACAATTAAAGATGCTCAGCTTTGTATGAATAAAGTTGCTTCTGAACATGTCGAATACAACCTTCCCAATATTGGCTCGGCTTCTTCTCAAAAGAAATTATTAAAGAAAGTTTTAAGCTCTTTAGGAAAAAAGATTCATCCAAGCATAGAAAGTGCAGATTATGTTGGTGTGATGCTAGAGAAGGGAGACGAATGGAATCTTTATTACTACTCTCTCACAAAAGGCAGGGCCCAGAAAGTTCTCCCCGTAGGTGACATTAATCTTGTGGATTTAAATTACGAACTAACGTCTCCTGTTACCGTTTCAGACCTCATACTAGGTGACAAAAACAATAATTTCGATACTGAAGACAGGGGATGGATCCAAGATTATCTTGACCTAGAGTAAAGAGCTTGAAAGTTTCAATATCGGCTGTAGGTCTGTCGCCAAAACTATAAACATTAAAAACTCACCTCAATGTATTTAGCCCTAAATTCAATTGTAACCTTTGTAGGAGATTTATTATCTTTAAAGTTAGGAGTCCGGATTACGACTATATTTTTATCCTTATCGATCAACCATAAGGTCTTGTAAACATTGTCAATTTGACATTTAAAGTAGAGATTTTCATACTCTTCCACTTCGTGGTTCTTCTCGTTGCATTTAGAGCTGTCAACGCTACCGATCTGCTTAAATGAAGGAAGATGTTTCAACGTAAAAACAGGGTTGGCTGAACTCGAACTGGAATGCTCAGCTAACATAAAAAACATAACTAATATAAAAAGTGTATTTGTCGAAAAGTTACTTATGAAATTTCTCTTAGTTTTATTCATAATTCTTCCTTTTACTGCTGAAGCTAAACGTAAAATCTTAGTGAGCTATTTTGCTTCGTTTGGAGGAAGCTCAAAGAATCATACTGAAGAAATTGCAAAACTTATACAAGGTAAAATTGGATCATCTCTTGATGACTTAGAGATTGTCCTTTGTCCTCTTGGAAGCTCCAATAAAGAAGGTGTTCCGGTGACTTTTTATGCCCCTTATAGTCAAGTCCCCACAGACAAAGGACTTAGAAGTCTAGCCGGGCCTTCAGCTTTTGAAGTATTAAAAACTTGTCACTCTGAGCACCCAGATGCTCAACAGGTAATATCTTTAGGGGAAGGGGCATGTGAGGTGCAGGTTGAGGGGGTGGGTAAAAACACAATGACGACTAGTGCAATGGAGATATATAGAGACAATGGCGGAAATCTGATTCCTGGGCAAGCCAGCATTGATCCAAATGGACCGGCAATAGTAAAAACAGATAAAGTTAATATTTTAGCGTTATGTCTTGAGCAAGAGCATTTATTACAAAACAAAACTGGTGAAACAAATTTATTACAGTATTCAAACGATGCCGGTGAGTACGTATGTAATAATTTAACTTATAACTTCCAAAATTACTTGAATCATCAACGTTCGGCAGTCTCATACTCATTCATCCATATCCCTCCTGGTTTTTCAGAAGCCAAAGAAATGGGATGCAATGTAGGGAAATACGAGAAAGCTTTATTAAACAAATCAAAAAGATTAGATAGTAAAAACTTTAGCGACCTCATATCCAATCAAATTGGTGATTTTCTAAAAATTAAAGATATCGCAATTAACCAAATAGTCTCTTCTGCCAGCTTAAATCAAACTTTTGAGGATATTTGCCAACCTGAAATCGTCGATTCAGTTTTTACCAACGCACTAGCGGACATAAAGGATGAGCTAGAGAAAAAAAATTACAAAAAACTTCTTGCAGACCCAAAAATCCAAAATTGTATGAAGAAAAATTCAGTCATTCAAAATGAAGCAAAGTTGCCTGAGAATGAAAACAGTACGTTAAATATTGCAGGCAGAGTTGAGGAATCTAAGAAGTAGCCCAATTAGAGAATAGAGATTAAAAACACGTAAGATTATTATAGTTTCTAGTCATTGATCCAATCGACAGATATAGGGTTTTGTTTTTAAGTTCTTTTTTGTATATTTTTGTTTAAAGATCTAGGTCCCATGCTATTTCAAGATTGTTTGCGCTCATGGCACGAGCATCCGTTATGTTAATTTTAAAATCCAGATATTTTTAGCAGCTTGAGGAAACTGGATACTTTATCTTCCATTTCTTTAAACTCATCCACCGGCCGGGACAAAAGTGTGATTCCTCCCCCTGCCCCATAACGCCAAATACGCTCTTCTATATTGATAGATGCAGTTCGGATATTAATGCTTGCCGCTTTTTTATTTCCCACGCACAGAAGAGTCGAGCCACAATAAATACCTCGTTGGTATCTCTCGATGTCGCCAATAATTTCCATCACGCGTTTTTTGGGAGCCCCGGTAATGCTTCCACCGGGAAACAAGGACTTCATGGTTTTCGCTAAGGAGATGTCTTCTTTTAATTTCACCGCAATTAAAGAATATTGATGAAGTAAACCAGGCACTAAGAGCGGGGCCCGCAATTTAATGACTTTTGCCGTTGGGGACTCAAGACGATTAAGATCATTTTTTAAAAGATCCGTAATCATGAGGAGCTCCCCCTCTTCTTTTTTATCTGCAAGCATCTGCTGCCATAGCTGCTTGACACTCTTCCCATCTCTCCTCATGGTGCCTTTTATCGGCATGGTGAAGATTTCGTTGTCCCGGTACTGAAAAAGGCACTCAGGTGAGTTACTCAGGATCATTTCATCACCTAAGTAAGTCGCATGAGCGTAGGCGCCGAGATTTTTCTGAGCAAAAAAGAAGTCCGAAATGTCTCTTGGGTCCAGTAGCTCTTCACTCATGAAATCGAAGGGGAATGTTAAGTTCACCTGATAACAATTTCCGTTTAGAAGTTCTTCCTGAACCTTGCCAAAGGCGACCTTATATTCTGACCAGCTAGGGCGCTCAAGTGTTTTAAGTGGAAGCTCAGCTAGTTTGGGTTTACGTGCAGATGTCTTTTTGCTGTTCTTATATTCAAGTTCAACCACCAGAGGTTTTGAATTATCCACCAAATAATCCAGGCCCTGCTCCACCAGTCCGTACTCGTAATAAAAATGAAAGACCAAAGGGTGCTTGACTCTTTCTTTGAGTTTTAAATCAGACAGTTTTTTGGTAAAAAGCGAGATGGGGTAACTCTCCGGAAAACCTGTAAGAAGGTTTAACCGTTCGTTCCTAAAATAGATGTAGGCTTTAAGTGGTCGATCAAGTTCTAAAACTGTCTGAGAATCCCATTTGAAACGAGAAAAAATCACACTTACTTCTCAGGTCGAGCGTATTCCAACTCACCAAATTTCGTCTGGGAGCCGATCCATGAAAGCTCAACTGTTCCCGGCTCACCGTTACGGTTTTTAGCGATGATCACTTCGGCCACACCCTTCTTCGGAGTATTGGCATCGTAATAATCTTCACGGTGAATCAGAACAACAATGTTGGCATCTTGCTCAAGTGAACCTGACTCTCGAAGATCCTGAAGCTGAGGCCTGCGGTCAGTTCTAGCAGCAGCACTTCGGTTAAGCTGAGAAAGCGCAACGATCGGAATCTGCAGTTCACTGGCCAGCATTTTGAGACCACGTGAGAGCTCAGCGATTTCCTGCTCACGGTTTTGCTTCTTCACGTGCATGGGCATGAGCTGAAGGTAGTCGATTACAAGTAACGAGAGACCCTGCTCGGCTTTGAGTTTTCGGCAATAGGATCTGATATCGATAAGGTTAGTGGCACCGTTATCGTTGATATAAAGTTTTAAATTAGAAAGCTTCTGAATGGCACCTGAGATGGCCCGTAGATCCATTTCATTAAAGTCCTTAGTCTTGAGCTTACGTGAATCCACGCAGGCCTCAGAAGAAAGTAGACGCATGGAAAGCTCGGCGTACATCATCTCGTAAGAGAAAACTGCTACCGCCGAATTGGTTTGTTTAGCAGCTGCTACCGCCCAGTTAAGTGCTAAAGCAGTCTTACCCATACCAGGACGTGCCGCCATAATGATCAACTGACCAGGCTGCATCCCAAGAAGTTTTGTATCTAATGAATTAAAGCCAGTTGAGACCCCAGTTATTTCACCCTTGGCACGGGCCGGACGTTCCAATTCTTTAAGATTCTCGTAAAGAGCTTCTTTAAGATGAATCATCTTATTATTTTTTGATTGAGCGGTGAGCTTAAAGAAGCTTGATTCAACTTCTGAGAGGAAGGCTTCTACATCACCAGAAAAATTGGTTCCGGTTTGAACCACGCGAGTCGCAGTTCGTACAACTTCTCGCAGGACACCTTTTTGCTTAATAAGACGTGCATAATGTTCAACGTTAGCAGACGTCCCACTTTCTTCACAAATATTAATCAGCGCCGATTGCCCGCCGATTTTTTCAAGTTTACCGTGATCGTTCAGCTTAGAGGAAACAGTAACGATATCAATAGGCATTGATTCGATATGGAGATCTTTAACCGCTTCAAAAATGATGGCGTATTGAGGATGGTAGAAATCGTCTTTACTTAAATTAACATCTGAAATTTCATCAAAACTTGCGCTATCAATAAGGAGGCAAGCTAACAGTGCTTTCTCAGCTCCTGTGTCATGCGGTAATTCTTGGCGATTTTCCTGTGACATTGCTCTCCTAAGATGGTCATCCTGACCATAAAAGTGCCTGAGAGAGTTTCCTCTCTCAGGCTAGAATCAAAAAAAATTATTCAGCGTTGGCAGCAGCTTCAGCTTCAGCAGCAGCAGCAGCTTTAAGAGCTTCAGCTTTAGCTTTCTTATCAGCGTTACGCTTCTGAGCTTCAGCTTGTTGCTTTTTAAGCTCTTCAGCCATAGCTGCATCGATAGCAACTTTAAGCTTGAAAGTAGCAGTTACGTCGTTAAAGAGTTTAGCTTTAACTTCGTAAGTTCCAAGAGACTTGATTGAACCGTCAACTGTAAGAAGACGACGCTCAAGGTGGAAACCTTGTTTTTCAAGTTCTTTAGCAATTTCTTGAGAAGTAACAGCACCAAAAAGACGACCGTTAGCTCCAACTTTTTTGATCAATTCAACAGTCACGCCTTCAAGTTTTGTCTTGATTGCAACTGCTGCATCTTTCTCAGCGCCAATTTTCTTAGCGAGAGCTTTTTGCTTGTCTTTAAGAACGTTTGAGTTCTTTTCATCCGCTAGGATAGCAAGCTTGTTTGGGTAAAGGTAGTTACGAGCGAAACCAGCAGATACGTTTACGATCTCGCCGATTGTTCCTAACGCCTTAACCTTTTCTATAAGGATAACTTTCATATTAAACTCCTTGAATCTTAATCTTCACTTTTAGGTTTCACTAAATACTTTCTAAAATCAAACCAGTTATCAAATAATCCAGCAGCCACGATCAAATAGTAGGCCATGAAAATCACTGCCATAACTATCAAACTGCGGAAAAAGCCCATAATTCCCATATACGTCAGCATGTCGCTGAAAATACCAAATCCCTGGAAAAAGTAAAAAATCCCCAGACACTTTATGATGGTATATCCTACAACTTCTGAGTACTGATACCCAATTTCTTTTCCCCAAACAACGAGTGCCAGGCCAATGGCCAGCAGAACGACGAAGCCAAAAGGTACTTTAAAATTCAAAAGATTCTTTTCGGAATAAGCGTATTCATTAGCGGTCAAAAGAAGTCTGCGACTCTTAAGAACCAAAAACATGTTAAACCAGAGCATCACAAAAACACCCATAAACAAATAACCTGGAAGTGCTTCAATCATCTCTTTGGCAATCAGATCTGGACGATCTAAAAGCTGAAGGATCTCAATTGAGTTTTCCTGAGTGCTTTGTTCAATCAGTTTTTTCTGCTGATCAAGTTTCGTCTTACTCAGCTCAAGTTGTTTAAGAACAAACTGTTGAGCGGTTAAGTTTTCAGATTTAATGATTGCGCCAAACCCTACGAAGAGAATCAGGATAAAACCGAGGCCAAAAGTCACTAAGCCTTTAATGGGCGAAATTCCTCTGGACGCAATTTCAGCAATAGCGAAACCGAAAACAAACACGCAAACATAAAATCCAAACAAAGTGAGGTCATTGAAATAAAAAGCCGAGAACGCAAAACTGAGAACCAAGCCTAATAATCCAATCAATAAACCTTTTGGGCGACCATATAAAATGACCGCGAGAGCAATTGGAAACGGAGCAAACACTGACATGATGAAACTCATACACAATACGACAGATGAAAGTCCTAGAAGGAGCAGTCTACCTGTTGAAAGTTGTGGAGCTTGCAAGATTTCAGCGTTCATACTGTCTTATTTCCTCTTAGCGAGCAGTCTCATTAGACTGGTAACTGATAAGAAGCATGTTACGACCGCGCTTAATAGCTTCGTTTGCACGACGCTGAAAAGTTGGAGTCAAACCAGTTACGCGAGCTGGAGAAATTTTTCCGAACTCGTTAACAAGCCATGAATAAGATTTTGGATCTTTCCAATCTGGAGATGTTTTCTTAGCAGAGAACCAACAAGATTTGCGCTTAGAGTGCATTTTCTTATCTTTATCTTCTCCACCACCGAAACCGCCGTCATCATCCATATCTGTAGCAACAGTAGTATGATTTGGGTTTTTGTAGTTTTTAACGATTTCAGCTTGATCCTTGTCATCACCAAGTTTGATGATGAGGTGACGAACTAAATTTTCGTTAATTAGAAAACGACGCTCAATTTCAGCGTTTAACTTTCCTGCACCTTTGTACATGAAGTAATGGTAAGCGCCTTTCTTAAGGCCAGATTCTGCAGGTTGAGCGAAAGTCTTCACTCCCCATGCGTCTGTGATAAGAACTTCAGCGTTGTGCTCTTTAAAAGCTTCCGCGAGTGCATTCTTTACAGAAGCTACAGCTTCTTCGGATGCGTCCGGGCGAACGACAAATGCCGTTTCGTAGATCATATTTCCTCCTGGGTTATAAAAAGCCTATGGACTAATGCCATAAGCGAGATGAAATACATTAAATGAATGTCAGAGGGCAAATTAGCACAGCCACCTGGAGCCGTCCAAATCTTTATAGGTAAAAGAGCGCACGCGCGCCGCAGCGTACTCTATTAAACCCCTAAGTGCTTGGTAATATTTTCTCTCCCTCTGGGCATTCTCCCTGACCAGGACTATTAATTGACTCAATTATGGAGCTTTTATGTACTTCAAAACGCTATCCCTGTCGTTTTCCCTACTATTCTCTTTCTACCTTTTTGCTCAGACCGAGCAAGAAATCATCAAAAATCAGATTCAGGAAGCGCGATCAATAAATGAAAAGTGGATGGCCAAAAAAAGCGAAGGCCTCAAAAAGCGTGACCTCTATGAAGGCCAGGCCGAGCGAGCTGACTACATCATCACAGGGATTCCCAAACACGTGAAAGAAGTGAATCCTGCGGGAGTCGTCTATCGCCACTACGTTGGCTCCAACATGCCAATCATTCTCGAATCAAGCCAGCTCAAAACCGGGATCACGCCCTACGTGATCATGAACCCAGGATACTCGCGGGAAGTTTACGAAGACCTGGTGGGGATCTTTTTAACCACCCCCCTCACTCCGCCTGAGAGAGTAGGCCTGCCGAGAAATTCAGTCGCAGATTATATTGATTTTACTCTCTACGCCGGCACTCCCGTGGTCGAAATCGAAAAAGAGATACTACTGATCCCTGGTCGCCCAGACCTACCAGCATGGCTAAAAGCTCTTTATATCGACTATAAGGCCACTGGAAGAGTTGATACCCAATACATTAACCTCTTTAAACGAGTTGATGAGCGAGGCGGAGTCACCCCAACCTTCATGAAGGTGAAAATCCAAAGTTACCGCCTGGGTGGCAAAGTTTTTAAACTGTCTAAAGATTAAACACCCCATAGAGCTTTTTCAATCCAAGCCTTCCGGCAGCCGGAAGCGGGCTACTATTTTCATAATCAGGAGTTTTATGAAAAAATCA
>JAIFLR010000026.1 GCA_020048985.1 Halobacteriovorax sp.
ATGGATGAAAATTTAAAGAGCTCTTACCAAATAGATCAGGAAGGTATGCCAATTGGATTTGATAATAAATATCCGGGAGTTTCTTTAAAGAAAAAAATCATCATTAAATTGATTCAGTTTCTCATCGTGCCTATTGCCAAAGGGTTGCTGTGAAATCTCAGTTAATTCTTTTCATAAGCATACTCTTGTTCTCTTCTGGCCTATTTGCCATGCATGATGATCTCATCTCTCAGTTGGTGGCGAGCAAACGGACCGTTGATAGACATGCCGAGATGGTCAGAGAGGCGATGCTCAAAGGACGCCCGCTTAAAGGGTCAGAGCTTGCGCAAATTAATGAATCGGCCTCAGAACGATTGATACTGCGAAATCAGGCCTATGAATATTTCAGTAAATCATTCTATCTGGTTGAAGGCCGCATCAAAAAAGACTTCACTCTGAGTGACGAGGAATTAAAAGAACTGATGTTCGGTTTGAGTGTCGCTGTGACACTTTTTGATACTACTCTTTATACCTATTATAAATTCCATGACAATCCTAAGATCCGTCGTCTGTTGAACGAGAAAGACTCAGCTTACAGACGGGAGGGGAATACTTTTGAGCAGTCTGTAAAAGGGATTTTCTCTCTCACAAATAGCATCTACCTGCAAAGGGCGATTAAGATTTATACCCTCTTCTATGTTGAAAGAAGAATATTAATTGATGATCCCGAACTGGCGTATGCACATAAAATAATTCAGGCAAGTTTCCTCTACAATAACTTTAAGAATCGAAAGACCTCCGGCACCATCCATGACTACTTTCGAATTATTGGCACACGAATTAAGATCAATGCTCAAGCAAAGTCCGACTTCTTCAACTACATTGCAAACTCCATTCTTTACAATGGAAGCCGCCTTTTCGGAAATATAGTAGGTGGGTTTCAAAAACGTAGAGGACTATTATACCGCGATCCTAAATTTCTCTCCCGCGTGACCAGCGCCCTCAGGCCAATGGATGTCCTCCTTGAGAAAACGCCCTTTAGGCTAACGGATAACTTTATTCCAGGTTTCTGGGGACACGCTGCGATCTACATCGGCACCAAAGAAGACCTTGAAGAATTAGGGATTTGGGAAAATGAATTAGTTCAGAAATACAGTAAAGAAATCTCCAAAGGGAAATTTATTGTAGAGGCGCTCAGAGATAAAGTTCAGATGAATACTCTAGACCATTTTTCCGATATTGATGATTTTTCTTTAATAAGAACCAGAGTTGAGTTTACAAATGCAGAAAAAGCGGAGCATATTCTGCGAGCTCTATCACACGTCGGTAAAAAATATGACTTTAGTTTCGATGTAGAAACAGGAGATACGATTGTCTGCTCTGAACTCCATTACCGGACCTTTATTGACATCAACTTCAACACAACACCCTACATTGGTCGCAGCACTATCTCTGTTGATCAAGTTGCCGAACAGGGTAAAACTGGTATGCCATTCGAGCCAGTGATGATGTATCTAAATGGTAAGGAAGTAGATAGTGACACCATTCAACAAACCTATGATTCCGTGCTGGAGCCACTTTTGTATGACTTGATAGCACCTGAATCCTATATTGAAGCTTGATTATACTTAAAGGCCAATGATACCATCTTGAGTATGAGCTTTCTCATTTCATTCAATGGCCAATTTTCTCCTTATATACACCCCACTCAAGATCCTTGGCAGGGAAAAGTTATCCCCGTGCAGCCACTTGACTCAATGGATACGACTGCGGTTGATCACCACGCCCCAGATACAAAAACATTGCATCATCCGCCAAGCCCTCAGATTAAAAGTTACCAGCAGTCAGTTAAAAAATTTGAGGAAACTAAAAAGCGTGTTTATGCCAGAGACATCATGAGTTCTCCTGTTCATTCCGTAAAAAAACTGGCCCATGTTGGTGAGGCAATAACTCTCATGAAAAAATTTGGATTTAGACATTTGCCTGTCTTTGATGGAAACGAAAGTCTTGTTGGTCTTCTCTCTGACAGGGAGCTCTTAAATGCAACCCCCAATTCGACTTGCGAAGATTTAATGGTGGCCAAAGTTGTCGTAGGACTTCAACAAGCGCGCATTCAAGAAATTGCTCACATCATGCTTCAGGAAAAAATCAATGCACTTCCTATTATTAATGATCAGCACGTGGTCGTGGGAATCATCACACAGAGTGATATATTGAAGTTTGTGGTTGGGAGTGAGGCGTTTTCGAGCCTAGGCTAGTTCTAATCCCATTGCTCTTCTTTAATGTCCCAAAGAAGGCCTTTCTTCATGGCCTTGATTTCTTTATCATCCGTTTTCAACTTGCGAAGCGCCTTCTTCATCTCATCCATTTCAGCATCTCTGCTATGATAGGATAATTTAAATAAATCTGCTGCAAAATCTAAATGTTTTAAACTACCGCTTTCAATTGCTGTGATCATGGGAGACTTGCCATTCTTGTCTGGCTTGTTATCTCCGATAAGGTAAACTGAAACTCCTTTAGAGTCGAGTCTGGTCAAAACCCCTTTATCCCCGGCCTCTGCGATTAAATGCAAAATAGATTTCCCAGTGGATGGATGAACCCTATCAAGATTCACGCCCACATTTTTTAATTGAATAAACTGAACTTCCAGCTCTGCTTTCTTGAGCGGATCTTCTTCTGCCAATATTTTCTGCATCAACTGATATGCTTCAACAAATAAAATATCGTTTAGACTCTTGCTCATCTCATTGATCGTATTGCCATCGTGAAACTGAATATCGCAGATTGTTTCCTCTTGGTGGTACTTATTCAAATAGGCTCCCCCCCTTTGGAGGAAATCTCTCTGAGTTTCACCTTTGACAGGATTAATTTTCTGGCCATTTTTAGCGAGGTTTAAAAATAGGAATTGGCTTAACTTAAATGAAGCAGGTGTTTCTTTTATCTTCACTGCTTGGTCAAAATACGCAGGTAAATTTTCTTTTAGATATCCACCATCATCAATCACTTTTTGGGCAAGGTCGTACTTCTCATTCTTGATCAGACACCCAACAACGTCATTATTCTTTGACTTGAAAAAATCGCCATATTTGTTTTTTAAATCTTGATACTCTTCATAGGTCGCAGCGCTGCACGCTTTGGAAGGTATTTTTTGTAGTTCCTTAAGCCTCGCAACTATTTTTAAGTATTGCTCTCTTTCCGGTAGAAATTCTTTTTTACGGAAGAAATCGTTGTATTCATCAATTCTCGTCACTACCTTTTGGATTCGCTCAATGTATTTGTCTATGAAAGAAGGATCATCCCAGGGAAAACCAAAGAGTTCCTTGGTCTTTTGAAAGTCTGAATTCTCTTCTTCAGGAAAGAGCACCTTCAAGGTCGCAAGATACGATCTCATGTCGCTATCACGCGTAAATGGCGAATTGGTTTTGATCGCCAAATCATAAATATTTTTTCCATCCAGGCTTCCACCTTTGGGAAAGGCTAATATCAATTTTTTATTGAATTTATTATGCTTGGAATGGTCCATTACATATTCGAATAATGATCCTGGGTGATATTGTGAAGCGGGTTGATAAAAGCCTTCGACTCCATACTTTTTAAAATAGGCATCGACATAGGCAGCGTGGTCCGAACGAACTTCACCATCAACTGAAGTTATAAAAAATAACTCAGTACTCATTTTTTTATGGCACTCGATTGATTTGTCATCAACAAAACAAGGATCTTTGGGACCGATCTTAGTTTGTGAAAATAATTGAGTTGTGGCCAGCAAGCAGGTGGCCAGTATTAAAGACTTCATGGTTTTCTTATCGGTCATGAATCCCGACAACTTTAATCATCAAATTTCAGGGGTGCCTCTGCCTGAACAGTCTTCCCATCAATCTGAGTGAGTGTGAGTTTCCCTTGCTGGGTTCCTTTCATGGCATCGCCAGTGAAGGGATCAACGTCTATTTCGTATTCTGCTTTGAAATTGGCATTTCTGTTAGACGCAGCGATAAACCCATCCATGACTTCAAATCGGTAGCGAAGACCATTTTGGGATTTATTAAGCGACATTTTAACTGATAAATTAGTCTTTATAAAATCTTCTAAATTTCTCAACTGGAAGGACATCGGAAATTCTTTATCAAAATTAGCACTAAATCCTCCACTGACGTCACAATTCTCATTAAACCCGTAGGTCTTGTTTATGGGTGTTTTCATGAGGGCACCTTTCACCCATTCTGCCGGTTTAGGATCGCAGCCACTCACCTTAAATGTCCCCCCACCTGCTTGATTTTTTTTGAGAGTGAGAACCCGCACGAGATCACTAATCGTTCCTAACAATTTTGCTTCGCTTTTTATTAGTACAGATTCATTTGTACCTGGAACATTTTTCGGCATTTCCTGAGACGCTGCACTGGTCTCGGTACCATGTTGGTAGGAAGTCTTTTTGATCAAACCTCCACTTTTATCAAAGCTATACTCGTCGCCATGTTTAATTGTTGCCCCATCTTTTTGATAAGCGCAGAAGGATTTTTTGCCGCCAGTGATGGGGCTATTGAATTCGATCAAAAAAGACTCGGATGGACAGCTGGGGGTGCTTTGGCCAAGACATGTACTTGCATAAAGAAAAAGTAAAAATAGTTTTTTCATATGTTTATATCGGAACTTGAGGTCAGTTTTTTGAGTTATATTTATTTGAGTAATCTGGGTTCTAACCGAGAAGGTAATATGATTAAACTGTTCGCCCTGCTCATCTTATTCACTGCCACCAATGTCTATGCCGAGCAGGCCGCTATTGTGTGCCCAACCTTCTATTACTCATCAGTCAAAAAAACTGTTGAGGCCAATGGAGCTCATGATAAATTTAAGCATTGTGCAGTCTCCTGCCTCCTCGCTTTGAGATGCCCGGCAGTAGATGTTTTAGAACTTGGAATTCTTAAGGAACTGCTCGACGTTGTAGGCCCAGGTAATGCTGAGATGAATGACCTCCGGGCCGATTATCATGGCGTTGGTCTCGTGACTTCACTTAAGGCCAAAACGGACAAAGCTTGCATCTCATATTGCCATAAGCTGTATCCAGAAAACTCCTGCCAATAATTTAAAAGTGACAGTCGCCTTTGAGTGATTCAATGGTGAGCCTCTCGTCGTCTCGTAATTTGAGGGCATACTTTTTCTTTATTCTGACCCAGTCACTTACATATTTGCAGGCATAATCCTTATGCCTTGGTAACCACTCAGCAATACTTTTTGCGCCTTTTTGTCGGTTATAACTTCGATTAGTGATAACAAGATTTTCCGGATCGTTGGCGAATTTTTCTTTCCCTAACTCACTCCACTTTGCTCCTCCCACGTCATGAGCATGCTTCAATGGTATGAGATGATCGATATCAACCTTGGAGGCCAATGTATGGATCTCCGGATAATAATAATCTTTCCACTTGCCGGTCTTCACCGTGCAGCCTTTTTTATTCGTCTTTACTATTACGAGGGAGCGCTCTTTTAAAATTTCGCCCCTCGTATTGAGGCAGTCCCCATCAGTGTCAGTCCAATGGTTCCAGTCTGAGCGTAAATATTTACTTTTGTAGTGAGACTCTTGGGACTTCTGGGTCGCGCATGAAAACAACAAGAAAAATGGAAAAATGGAGATAAAAATGTGTTTCATATTTAGGAAATATTCAATTTAATAAAGGTTAAAGACCTAAGGAATCATGAGTTTTACCCGACAGGGATATTCATGATTCTTTACGAGGTAAAACTTATCTGTCCAAAAACCAACGAAGTTCTCTACAAGGCTTTGGATAAAAAACCTATTATGCCGGCAGAAGAATTCTACCGGCGCATCCCAAAGCCGCTGCTAGTGATCACCCTAAAGGCTACTTCAGATTAGCGACTGAAACTTTTTTGTCACCAACATGAGAAGCTTCTGCCCGACCGTAATAAGTTAGAACGACTAAACAAAATTTTCCATCAAGCCCTGCAACTGTGTTGTATGTCCCTACACGACGGGTTCCCGGATCCACGCTAACCTTAACATAGCTTGGAGCTGCTAATGTCCCTTCAACCAAACCACACAACTCAGCAAGAGTGTCGCTGTTTCCTGCACGGACGAAAGAAGTAATCTTCACATTATTAGCAAAGACAGAGGTTGTGGTGAGAACGATAAAAAGCGCTATCATAAGTTTCATGGTATCTCCTGAGTGATGTATCTATACTTATCCTCTCAGGCTCTGTAGAAGGTGTCAAAAATTAAGGTTGCTGCTGGACCAGACATTTTAGTCAGTCTCTATTGTCATTAAAAATAGTTATGAAATCTACAGCAAATTTTTCAGTCCTCAAGCACTTAGCTCAAATCCTTTAAGCTTGCACAAAGATCCCTGACCGCACATTATTCGAGCATCTTCAGAAAAAATACAGGAATGAATCTGTAGTAACTCGTGAGGTTGGGTACATGTTTAAAACGTTTATATTTCTTTTTGTTACTTCTCTACTTTTGTCATGTGGTAAATCGGGTGGAGGGGGCAGTGGCGCAAATCCCTCTGCAGAATCCATCACGGCCTCAGACCTGAGCGTGGATTCGCCAGTACCTGGAGCAGCTCAGAATTTCGGGGTGAATGTAAAACTTGATAACTTCGATTCTGCCCAGGAGGACAAGGTTCTCGTTGCAGCTGACTTAATCAAGAAAGTCATTGCAAGTGCGGAGTTCAAAAATGCGGTCCTGCTCCATACTTACAATGGGAAAAAAACATTCGTTGATAATGGTGGCCGCACGAACGCAGAGATCTATAAGATGATTCTTGAAGGAAAAGAAAAGCTGCTGCCGCAGTTAGACAATGAAATGGATCTGGAACTGGAAGTTTTCCATCGTAACGACAATGTTGTTGGCTACACGTTACCAAACGTCATACGAATTTGGATGAACAGCAAGTTTCTAGACCGTAACCCTCCGGCAGAAGTCACAACCAATATGATGCACGAATGGCTGCATAAGCTTGGTTTTGGGCATTCCCAAACTCTGACCCCTAACCGTAAATACTCAGTTCCCTATGCCATCGGCTACTTGATGGCGAAATTGGCCAAACAATTACAATAGAAGACAAAACAGGTCGGTTAACAATTTCATCATTCTTCCGAAACGATGAAGATGAAACTGTTAACCTTTCTAGCCATCACTATTTTTTCTTCTTCTAGTCATGCCATGGTGTGCGATCTTAAAAGCCATCCAGACATTGGCAATCAGATCCTAAAAGAACTTGAAGCAAACCCCATCACTTGTCGGCCAAACTCAGTCCACCTCTCTTTTGATGATGGGCCATCCCCCACTGTGACACCCGTGATCTTGGAAGAACTCAAAAAAAGACAAGTGCAGGCGAGTTTTTTTATCACCACCACGAACCTCGCTCCGGAACATCCTCGATATAAAGAGAACAGAGACATTGTTTTAAAAACCATGAACGCTGGCCACCTCATTGCGAATCACGGCCATAACCACGATGCCTACTGCCTTCGCATGAATCACAAGGGTGAAACTCTCGATGAAGGTTTCACCCAACAAGAGAGAGAAGAACAAGTTGCTCGCAGTATAGAACTTCTCCAGTGGTCGACTGGTGGAAAATATCAGCAGCAAATTCCTCTGCTCTTTCGTTTTCCGTACGGCCGAGGCGCTATGCCTTCAGAGATCGAACTTCAAAAGATGGTGAGTAAGGGAGAGATAGTCCTGAAAGGAAATACCTACGGGGAACAACTGGCAGAATATCGCCAGTTAAGTCCACCATTGCAAACTCTGGCCGGATCAAACCTCTCGCACTTAGGCTGGAACCATGACTCGAATGATTCATCATTTGGAGTAAAAGCGCCAAACAGCGAGATACTAAAAAGTTATATTTTAAAAAATCTTAAAGGTCTTTGTTCTGATCCCAAAATAACCAAGGTCGCTTTATTTCATGACATAAAAGAAATGAATATGACTGCGATACCTGTGATTCTGGATATAGGTAAATGTCTGGGTCTTAAATTCATTTCCGCGCAAGAAATGGCAAAAGATAAGAACTTAAACAAGACTGGTGTGTTGATTGATAAACAAGACATTCTCATTGGCATGACAAAAAACATCATCAGCACTTTGGATGAAACTAAAAAGATTGGCGCAAATCAGTGTGAAACAGAAATCGATAAATCGTGTTACAGTGAGCAGTACCAGAAGCGATACCCGCATTGCACCGGTGGTGATTCCGTATGCTTTGAAGGCAAATGGTTATCCAAAACCGACCCTATTATTATCAATAACTGTCACTAAATCAAAAAAGGGCCTCATCCTGAGGCCCATCAAATAATCTTAATAAGCTTTATTAAGATCTTCAGAGTCTTTAATCACTTCTTCTTTCTTTTCCATCATCTTAACTTCTTCTTTCTGCATTTCAACTCCGCCGATATCATAGTTACATGCTTTAAAAGCATTCACTGATTTGGCGTTGTTAATACAAGTTTTGTCTGTCTGAAGCGATGACATCTCTTTTCCGATTGAGTCATTGGCCTTGCGTTTCAGGTCACTTAAATTGTCCATGGCAAGGGCACTGAAAGAAATTAATGAGAGCGCTGCAACTAAAATTTTCATACCTACTCCTTTGTAAAGTTAGCACTGGAGAAAGAATACGCGCTAAAATTCGGGAGTAAAGTTGCAGCGAAGATGACGGAACTTAGTTGGTTAATTTAGCCTTTCCACTTCAAGTTAAAATCAACCGGCATTTCATTTTTAATTTTAATTCCAAAGAGTGAAGGTCTTTCAATCTTATGAGCATCAAGATCCAAAACGAGCTTAGCTTTTTCAGCTTTATCCATCAGAGAAATCGAATAGGTTTTAGTGACTCCATGAAACTCAACCTGCGCTTCAATTTTAGCGTCTTTTTGTGAAAGAACATCTTTAGGAAATTTTCCTTTGGCAGTAGCGACTGGATACTTCTCCGCCTCAGTGACTTGGAGCATATTCAAATCACGATTTGAATCACTTGAGACAAAAGACTTAACTGGTACGGCCAGTAAAAATTCGCATTCTTTGGCGTCACAATTGATCTTACCTTTCACCTCAGAACTCGTCGCCTCTACATTTTTAAAAGTATATTTAACGTGGTATGTAGCTTGCCCAACTGTTAAAACCAAAGCCATTAAAGTTTCCATCTAATTCTCCTTAAAATTCAACCACCATAAGAGCCGCAGAGACTGCAAAAGTACCAAACAAAACTCCTGCTAAAGCTGAATGTTGTTTTTCCAGAGAACTATGACTATCCCCATCTTCTTCATGTTTTTTATACATATATCCCAGGTATGGAACCAGAATCATCAGTGGGAAGTGGACCCATGCGAGACCTTTGTGCCACTTAATACGACCGCGATCAATGACGCCCATAGGCTTCGGTGCCGTTAATGAGTAATAGGCAGTCGTCATATAAAGCACACCAGTTGTCATCCCTAGGTACATATGAAGATTGCTATCCATTGCCCCGTTACCCGTAAGCATCGTTGCCGTCATGGCACCTAAAGTAACTAGCCCCAGAACTTCATGGGTTTTAAGTTTGCTGGTTCTCTCCTTCATCTCTTCAGTTGAAAAGCTCGGTGCATTTTTATCGGGCTCGGTACTCATACCCAATTCGGATAGCGAGATGTCGGCAAAAGAAAGCTGAGAAAAAATTAACAGCGACAACAGAAAAATCGACTTCA
>JAIFLR010000077.1 GCA_020048985.1 Halobacteriovorax sp.
TGGGTATTTTAGAAAAAATCGAGTCCTTAATTAATAATTTGTTGATCCTGATCGGGGATATCTTCATGCGTACGCTGTTGAAGATTATTTCACCTAAGGTTCAGCAAAAATTTATTCACTTTAAGTCCTGGTGCGTGCGGGCCCTGGTCTGGTGTAAAAATCTTCCATCCCTTGTAATCAGAACGGCTCCTCTGCTAATCAGCAAAGTTAAGTCACAATTCCTCACTTTTAATGTCAAAGAAAAATTAGCTGAGACCTATAAAGCGGCAATCACTCAGTATAAAAAGAGTCAGCCCGGAGCTCATATTTCAGAGTTCAAAACACTCCTTCTAGCACCATTTTTAATGATGGGTCAGTGGCTTAAAGGATTATCTACTGCTCAAACAATGTTACTTCTCGGATTCACATCGGTTTCTATTCTTGCTGGAATCAATATGGTTTTTACCGGTCAGCGTTTGTTGAATCAACACTCAGACGGGATGAGAGCGCCAGCGAGTGTGGAAGAAGAAGTCCCATATGATCGACCTGATTATTACAAAAAACAATCCCGCTATTTAGATATTGTAAGTCTCAGGCTTCCGGTTTATTTCGCAAATGTAAATGAACTCCGATCAATCGACGTAGATTTTTCGGCTACAATGTCCAACCGTCAAAGTCGCATGCATCTTGAAAAGCTGGAGTTTCAATTAAGAGATCATCTCATACTGAATGTAGAACCCATGCTGGCTTCCTTCCCCCTCGAGGAGGAAGGCAAGCAGATTCTCAGAGAGAAACTAATCATGGAAATCAATGATTTCCTGAGCGAGCGCAAGATTGAAGGCGAAGTCAAAGAAATCAAACTCATTTATATTCTTGCGAACTAATCCTTTAAAACCGATGCCCGAACTGTCTTCTCGTTGATGTGAAGTTTTCGGGCGGCCATAGCAATATTTCCTTCACAAAGACTTAAAGCCTTTTTTATATAAGTCGTCTTAAAGTCCTCCATTGGCACAATATCCTGGGTTACATCCATGCTCATTAAATCAGAGCTCTGAAGCATTAACTCTTCGTCAAAGTGATCAAATTCCAATTTAAGTGAACGGGATAAAATTTTTTTCTTCTCCAGGTGACCAAGGAGCTGTCTTAAATTTCCTGGCCACGCCAGTGACTGATAAAATTCAATGAGATTGTGGGATATACTCACACCCTGCTCCAGCGAAAAAAACTGGCAGCATTCTTTAATCCGCTGAACATCGTTTCGCAAGCTAGCCAGCTCAACACTGTGGCCGGACTTAAGACGGTAGAATAAATCCTTGCGAAATATTCCCTGATCGACCAGGACCTGAAGGGATCGGCCTGAAGCAAATATAAGCCTGGTTCTGATGCTCTCTTCGCGAGTATCACCGACCCTTCTAAATTTTTTATTGTCAATAAAAGTCAAAAGTTTGGTTTGCAGATCAAGTGGCAAAGAATCAATTTCATCCAGAAAAAGAGTACCATTTTCGGCCATGGAAAAGGCACCTCGCTTATCTGAAACCGCTCCCGTAAAGGATCCTTTTTTATGGCCAAATAATTCGGACTCAATTAACTGCGGGTTAAACGAAGAGAGATTTATTGCGACGAATTCTCCATTTCTTTTACTCTTTTCATGAATCTTTTGGGCAAGATGGCTTTTACCAGTCCCGGTCTCACCCGTAATAAGTATTTTTAATTCCGAATCCAATAGATTCTGCTCCATAAGAATTGGATGCTCTGACTGGCGCCCCACCAGCTCACGCAAATCAAACGGTGCAAAATTAATTTTGTTATCATCAATATAAAGTCTGTCCTGCCTTTCAACGTACGCTTCTTTAGCGGCCAGTCCGTTCAACCAAAAAGGTCTTCCCTCAAGTGTTTTCAAAACAAACCTTCCCTCATTATGAGCGGTAGTCTCAAGTTCCAGGCGATAGTGGAATTGTTCAACTTCGCTTTTGGGGAGTTCGATATAACTCATGGATAAATTCTGAGGTCTATAATGGGAAGAAATAAGATCGATCTTGGTACTTTTCAGGGTGAAAGCTTTCTTCCTTCCATGAAAAGGAAAAATACTGCAACTATCCCCCAGTCTTACGCCCGAGGTAAAAGACTGCTGCTCCATTAATTTCCGGTGATACATTGGGATTCCTTTATTTTAAAAGACGCTTGCCCCTTCTATCTGCTATACTAATAGCAACTGTGAAGATCGAATTAGGGTGAATGGGATGAATATTCAAAAAGGAAAATCTGAATTTCTGATGGGAATCGATAAAGTCGATCAACTCACGGAATGGCTCAATGAACATCCTTTCATTAACGGAGTTGCCTTCATCGGACGATCCAATGTTGGAAAATCTTCACTTATTAATTCTCTTTTTGGAAAAAAAACTGCCAGGGTCTCTAAAACTCCTGGTCGCACCCGCCAGGTTAATATTTTTCGCTTTGTCGTAGTTAATCAGGAAGCAAAAACGGAAGAGAGTTTTTATCTGTTTGATGTCCCCGGTTACGGGCATGCCGAAGTTTCAAAAGAGATGTCTGTTAACTGGCAAAATCTCCTAGATACCTTTTTTCAAATCTGCAGCGAAAAAATCTTACTATTGAATATTCAGGACGCAAGGCATCCACTCCAGGAGCCCGATCTGGTTTTTCAAGATTACATTAAGGTCTTTGACCTGGAGACCTACGTTATTTTCAACAAAGTGGATAAGCTTAAAACCCAGAGCGAGAGAAGCCGCTTAAAAAATTTAATGCCCAACATTTACAGCAGCTTTAAATGGGTTAAACAGATTCATTTTGCTTCTGCCGAAAAGGGCGATGGTCTTTTAGCAGTTGAGCAATCCATTGTGACCTACGTCATGCGCCAGCCAAAAACCTGATCTTTTTTGTCTCTCACAGACCTAAATTTTCATCCTAGAGCAATTATCTGACCCGAGTTAAGATGTAACCATGTCTAATGAAGCACATCACTGGTTATTAAGTCCTGAGGACGATCAAAAGATTACGGAAGTTTTTGCGAAACTCCGCATTCGTTACAAGGACTATAAAGATCCATGGGGATTCAATTTAGAGCTTTGTGAGTCAGTCCTTCGTAAACTGATGCCCCTCTATCGCTCTTATTTTAAAGTTCGAGTTTTTGGACAGGAAAACGTTCAAGACAAACCATATTTGATTGTGAGTAATCACACCGGGCAACTTCCCATCGATGCCATGCTATTGACCATTGCCTTCGCCATTGATGTTCAGCCTCCGAGAATTCTGCGCGCCATGATCGAGCGGTTCATGGCACAGCTACCCTTCTTGGGAGATCTGACCGCCCAAACCGGGTCCATTTTAGGTGACCGGGCCAATTGTGAATATTTGATTGATCACGGTGAATCTATTTTGGTATTTCCCGAGGGTGTACGGGGTGTTTCAAAAAATACACCGGAATATTATAAGCTTCAATCTTTTCCGCAAGGATTTTACCGAATCGCACTCCAGAAAAAAACACCGATCCTTCCAGTTTGTGTCATTGGTGCAGAAGAAATGTTCCCCTTGGTTTTTCATGCCAAGAAATTAGCTGCAATGATGAAGCTACCTTCCTTTCCTCTGTCGGCAAATCTTTTACCTCTGCCCTCCCCTATTGATATCTATATTGGAAAAGAAATTCCAATCCCAGAACATATGAATCTGGAATCTTCTGATAAGGAAATCAAGGAGAATGTTTTCCATATCGAAAACACAATTAAAAGAATGATTGTCCATGGCCTAAAAGAGAGACGTCCTTTTTTTGATTTCATCAGAAAACCAGTTTCAAAATACTTCATACAAGAATTTCGCACCAAGAAGAAAGAATGAGCTCAAAAAATAAAATCTTAATTATTGGTATCGCCGGCGGATTGGCCCAGATGACGGCGAGACTCATTCTGACTGAAAATCCTGATTGGGAAATTATCGGGATTGATTCCAGAGACGTTTCAAAAGTCCCACCACTTAAGGGTCAAACTTTAATTGAGCTTAAATATTCTCGCGGAAATTTCGAGAATCTTTTCCGCACTCATGAATTTGATGTCGTATACCACCTCGGTAGAATCAGTCACTCGTCCAATACACATAACGTTTTGGCCAAGAGGATTGAACTATCGGTGATGGGCACCAACCGAATTCTTGAACTCTGTGAAAGATCAGGGGTCAAGAAAGTTATCATTCTCTCGACCTTCCACGTCTATGGTGCGCTCCCAGATAACTCTATTTTTCTTCACGAAGAAGCTCCCCTCCGCGCAAGCTTGAGACACCCTGAACTGAGAGACGTAGTAGAGATGGATCAAATTTGTACCAACTGGATGTGGAAAAATCAGAACTCAATATCCACTGTAGTTCTTCGTCCATGCAACATTATTGGAACTCAAATTCAAAATGCCATGACCAGATTTCTTGCTGGGCCAATTGCTTTGAGCCCGGCCGACTACAATCCCTTTTTTCAATTCATTCACGAATTTGATATGGCCCAGGTCCTTTATAAGGTCTTAAAAGACGTTCCAACTGGGACGTATAACGTTGCTGGGAATGACTTCATTTCTCTCAGGGAGTCGCTCGACGTTGTAGGAACAAAATCAATTCCCTTTCCTATCGTGCTAGCAGGCGGGCTTAACAGTGCCCTCAAAAAACTAAACATTGATGTCCCCGATTACCTTTTGGACTACTTGAAATTCTCTTGCTTAATCTCAAACCACGAACTCAAAAAGCATCTTGGGCCGGATTTTTTAAGATTCTCGATCAAAGAGGCCTTGGAAATGATCAAGTTAAGGTAAGAAATAACTCCTAACCGGCTGAAATCATTAAGCCTGAAATATATTCAGGGCTAACGGTATTTATTTATCTCCATCGTTTAATAATATACATTCCATCGCATTAAACGATAACGGTGCCCAAAATTAGGGGATTGCGAATGAAATGGTTGAACAGAGTAAACAATAACTTTGATGCTTCAAAGAAAAGTACATTCTCTCATGATCTACAAAATCATCCATTGATGCAATTTGATGAATTAAAAAAACTTGCCCTTAGGCACCCCACCGTCAAGTTCCACAGTGCAAACATCCCGCGAACGCAATCTCTCGAGACAGTTGTTAAAGAAGCTCCAAGTAATATGAATCTAGCCGATGCCCTCAACAATATTGAAACCTCAGGGACATTTGTTTTCATTCAAAATATTCAAAATGATCCCATCTATGGAAAATTCGTTAATGAAATCTTGGATGAAATTGAAAATGATGTGCATAAAAATCAAAGCAATATGAGAAAACGTCAGGCGTGGGTTTTTATAACTTCTCCAGGTGGAACAACCCCTTATCACCGTGACCAGGAAAGTGCTCACTACTTTCACATTAAAGGAAAAAAGACTTTTTGGCTCTGGGATGCAAAAGATCGAAGTGTAGTTAGCCAGAAAGAGAACGAATTTTTCCATGGTGTTTATGGATTAAGCAAAACTCGCTACGACGAAACCTATATGAGCAAAGCTTCTGAATATGCGATCAATCCAGGTGACGGGATCTTTTTTCCCTATACGGCCCCTCACATGGTTGAAAATGGAAAAGAAGAGTTCTCAATTTCCTTCTCCGTAACTCACATGACAGATGAGGACTTTGCCATTCGAAGGGTTAATAAAATCAATCAGCTTTTAAGAAAGTTTGGTCTATCTCCTAAAGATCAAGGCGAATCGGGCCTTATCGATAATCTAAAGCTGGCCTTCCACTGGGTTTTACGAACAACTTTATCGCCATTTGGAAATAATTGGAAAAACGCTTAACTTTACGCTTAGCGTTTTATTGACACCAACCCCTTGAATCATTAGAATCGTTACTCGTCGTATGCCCGGGTGATGAAATGGTAGACATAGGAGATTCAAAATCTCCCGACTAATAATCGTGGGGGTTCGAGTCCCTTCCCGGGCACCATTTGTCAAGCTATGCGAACCAACATCAGTTAAATTTAGTAAAGAAACTACCCCGGCTTCCGAGGCCGGGGTAGTTTTAATTTCGCGGGTGTAATGGTCGTGATCTAAGTTCCAGAAAATCTTCACACTGCTAGGCCCAATTTCCACTCGCCTGATAAACTTCTGCAAAATATTTCTTCGCACATTAAAATCAACAGTCTCTGTCAGAATCTTTCTCGAGTAGTCGGCAAATTTCTCAAAAGTTTCAACCGGAACCATTCGTTCATCTAAGTTTAGTTCATGCACTTGCCGCAAACCTTCTTCGACTTCTTTCTTGGCGTTTTCAAGCTTCTCCATCTGTTTAAACAGGGGAACTGGTGAGAGGTTAGTAGGAAGAATCGAAATTCTTTCTGCTAGCCCATCCATCTGCGAGTTTAAACCGTACAGTTTCGCCTTTAAGCGCGCTCTTTCCTTCTGTTCACTGTTCTGGTTGTGAAGTGCTTTCACCTTTTCCATGAGGCCCAGAAGAAACTCTCGGCTCTCCAAAAACTTACAAAATTCTTCCCAGACCAGTGGCTCTAATTTCTTGGCCTGAACTCGTTTAGGTTCACATTTAAAGGTCTTTTTAGTCAGGCAAGATTCCCTTTTTGTCGCCCAGGAATGCTCGTAGTAAGCCACCTTTCCATTTCTTCCAGTCGCCGATTTGCCGGGCATGAAATCGCCACAAGTCATGCAAAAGGCAACCCCGCTTAATAGGTAGGGATGCTTAGTCCTTTCAGTAATCGGTTTATAGCGGGATTTATTCTTGGTCAGCCTTTCCTGAACTCTGGTAAAAACCATCTCATCCACAATTCCATCCCATGCTCCTTTGACTTCCTTTAGCTCTTCTTTTTGATGGTAAATCTTAATCCCGATATACATTCTGTTTCTCAAAAGCATCTGCAAATTATCCACCGTAAAATGCCCAAGCCTCATGTGTGAACCGCCACCTTCCAGATGCTTTTTGGGTTTATGGCCATTGTCATTAAGCCATCTGGCAGCCGCGGAAAGGCTGCCTTCACGCAAGAAAGTTTCAAAGGCCAGCTTCACTGTCGCCGCTTGGTCTGGTTCAACTTCCAAATGGCCTGGTCTCGCTGGATTTCTTTTATACCCTAGAGGGATGCTCCCGCCGTTGTATAGGCCCCGCGAGGCCCGGGCCAGGATGTTGGCAGTGACTCTTTCTGAGGTTTGCTTTCTTTCAAATTGCGCGAAATTCATGAGCTGAAAGAGCAACATTTCCCCAGCGGCCGTGGTGGTATCAAAGTCCTCCCTTAAGCTCATGAAGCTGCATTTGTTATCACTCATCATGTCCCACATGGATAAAAAGTCCCGATTATTTCTCGAAAGTCGTGACAGTTCCGTCACCATAATCAGATTGATTTTTCCGAGTCTTACATCTTTTAAAAGCTCCAAAAGTTGGGGCCGATTCATGTCCTTGGCAGAGATTCCCGCATCCACATAGAGGCGAGAGATTTCCCCAAAGCTTGAGCTTCGATTGCGGTAAGTCACAGCTTCTCTAAGCCGTTGTTCTTGATTTTTAATTGACCCTTCTGGATTTTCTGCCTGCTCTTCTGTGGAGACCCTGACGTAAATTCCGATACGATAGTTCTGATTTTTAAGCATCTGTTCCCGTCCTTTGTGAGAAATTAATCTCATCATTAAACGAGTCAGAAAGTTGAACTTTTGGGAGCTGGCAAAGATCACTATAAATAATCCCAGCAACTTCCACAAGCATCTGCTCAAAAATATCTAAATCAAAATCATCAATCGTAATATTTTCTATAACTTCTGGTTCCCATTTCTGTTTTACCACTAATAACCCCCGAATCTTTCCCCTGATACCCTTCCTGACCATTCAAAATAGTCTTCATAAAAAACACTCCTCAATAAATTTAATCACACGCCTTAATACTCAATCTCATGTCCCCGCCGCCGTAAGCACTGACCACCTAACTTCTACTCGTAGAGGGTGGGTGGTCAGTGATGGAGGCGGCCTCTTCAACATGAAACAGTTTCAAAAAATGGCGTGTGATTCTCAATTGTTAATTCAAGTTTTGGTTCAATAATTTTTTCATTCAAGATGCTCACCCCTTGAGCAGGGGGGTGAGCAGGTATAACTGTCCAAGCCTCACGAACAAGTCGATGCGGTTTTTCACCCATTAGTTTCGCCTCTAGTGGGTTTTTCATGACCTGATCAAGTAAAGAGGCATAGAAATAAAACCGATCACTTCCAAACCCTTTATGCCACTCCTGAAAGACAGCATTTAAAATCGAAGCAGTGGGCGCAATATACCAGACTGCATGTAATCCTCCTGTGTCTTGGTACTTGCGAACGATCTGCTTAAGCTTGTCTTTATTCTTAAGAGTCAGCTCCAATTCAATAGCGACGGATAACCTTTTTCCATCGACTTCAATGCCCATTAATCCATCAGGGATGAGCTTATCTTTAGTTCCCCTGATGCCATTTTTCTTAAACACACTGGACCTGATTTCATGCTCTGGCAGCCAGGAATGGGAAACTCCACTCCCTTCCAAAGCAAGTCGCAAGTTCAGTAATTTAAAGTCATGCTCCAGCATGGTTTTACTCCAATGCCTTTTTGGCATGAAGACTTCTGCCAACTCAGCTGCTTTTTCTGTCAAAGTCCAGAGCGTTTCTTGGGATTCAAGTCCCAGGATTCTTTTCAAATAAAATCCCTCTTCTAGGCATCTCAAGCGCCTTAAGACGGTTGTCGTTGCGATGGAATTAAACACAAGATTACCAACAAGCTTGGTCGATAAAATTCCATACGTAGACAACTTTCTAAATAGGTCTAAGTCACGATCCGTAATTACCATTGCCACCTCATAGAAAGTGCTTGAGGGCATCATTATTTGCCTCTTCTGCACTCCGATTTTTTAAGTAACGTTCCTTTTCAAGTAAGAGCTGCCCTTTTTTAAACTGTTCTAGCTTTGCTCTTTTGTTCAATTCTTCTTGCTGCATTTCTTCTTCCTCCTGCCTAATTCTTCGCTCTTCTTCACGAATTAAATCTCCTCTAAGCTTTAATGCTTTTTCGCCTTCTGCATCTCTTTTTGCTCTCCAGACTTGGAAAACAATTAATGCAAGGCCGACAATTCCAGCGATCAATACAACCATTTGTATGAACCACCAGATCGCTGCAAAAACTCGGTTCATAAAATTGTAATAAACCAAAGTCAGCATTGCCGGTTTGTCCGGTCCTGTCGCAATCATAAAATACATAAAAAGCATCATCCCAATCACGAATGCGACTGCTAATAACGCCCTTTTAAGTAAGTCATCCATTCTTCTCACCTCCTTTTTGGGATAAAGAAATTCCCTGACACAAAAAGTGCTTTCAAGAGTTGGCGCAAAAGATGAAATCAAATTGTAATGTTTTGTAAGATGCTTTATAGTGAGAGCGTAGACACCACATCTATCTCTCAAAGCTTCTCTTTTAATTTCTGGAAACCTCCTCTCTTTTTACCGGAGCTGCGCCATTGCAGCTTAACTTATCCTTAAATCATTTCCGAATAGACTGAGTCATTACCCATCGCGAAAAGCCATATAAAAACTGCCTCAGTGAGACATGTGTTTCAGAAAAGGACCTCGGAGAATTTCTAGGAAGATGTCGGTTTTTGTTTCAAAATTGGATATTGTCCACAAACTGGTACACGCCCCTACGAGATTCCACCAAAAGTCAGCTTGATATTTCCGCTT
>JAIFLR010000012.1 GCA_020048985.1 Halobacteriovorax sp.
ATCACCTGTGCTCCTTTGGTACTATTTGCGTACGCTGCCAAGAGACTTCCACTGGGAACTCTTGGTTTTCTTGGTTATCTCTCCCCAGGCCTGAAATTCGCATGCGGCTGGCTCATCTTTAAAGAAGTATTGAGTCCTGAGAAAATGCAGGCATTTGTCTTGATATGGATTGCGCTGGTGTGGTACACGGCCGAATCACTTTTAAGCCACAGAAAAGTGAACAGGAAAAAACATGCTTAAGCTAAGTAAGGTCACTAAAGTTTTTGATTTGCGAGGAATCGCTGGCCTTCACTCTATTGATCTTGAAATTCCAAAAGGCACGGTCTTTGCCCTCATGGGTCCCAATGGTAGTGGGAAAACCACCCTTCTCAACGTCATATCCGGTAAGCTACCGATGGATTCTGGCTCATTAAAAGTGGCAGGAAAAATACATACTTTTGAAAAAAAGAGTCCCGAGCCCGAGCTCAATGTTCAGCGTTTTTTAATGGAATCAGTTAAGGATCAAGAGATCGATACTGATAAAAAGCTCCAACTCTCCAGAGATATGGCCGATATTTTTGAATTCACTTTCCAACTCAGACAAAACATTGGTCAGCTTTCTCAGGGACAACTTCAAAAAGTTCTCATGGCCGCTGAACTGATCAATCAACCTGACATCTTATTTCTGGATGAGCCCTTTATTCATTTAGATCCCATGTCGAGAAAAGATATCCTGACCTCACTTTTTACTTACCTACGCCAGAGAGAAATTACTGTTATCTGGATAACTCATGAGCGGGACGAAGCTCTGCGATTTGCTGACCAAGTGGGACTCATTCAGCATGGAAAGCTTGAACAAATTTCTTCACCAATCGATATCCTAAAAGCACCACGAAACTTATTTGTGGCCCAGTATTTTGGACATCATAATTTTATAAAAGTCTCTGGTAAGTCAGGGAACTGGAAAACACCTTGGGGAGAAATTAAATCTGATCACGAGGATCAAGAGGCTTATCTAGTTGTTCCACCTTCGGCTTGGAATGTGGATCACGTCTCTCCCCTGGAAGGAACCATTCTTAACAAGATCCCACAGTACTATACTTGCGAGCTGGAAATAGAAGTATCAGAGAAGCTTTTTAAAGTGAGTCTCCCACTGGAGACATATTCAAATTGGAAAGAAGGGCAAAAGATCAGACTATGCCCAGATTTGTCTCAGTGTTTTATCATCCCACTATAGGAATTCATTCATAATTTCAATAACTTATCGACAATCCAAGGACGTCACTGATTACCTAGGCTACAAGCTAGGGTAGATTTTTCTAGATTTTTATAGTAAAATCATGACTACGGAGGCCATATGGGAGCTAAACAACTTGCAACGAAGATAGATGAAAACATTAAAGCGGCTTTAGATTCTTTTTGTGAAGAGAAAGGGTTAAAAATTAATAAGTTTTTAGAAGATGCAATACTGGATAAACTTGAAGAGTTTGAAGATGTTTCTGACCTGCGCAAGCTACGTAATGAATCCTTTAGACCTTTTGATGAAATTTTAAAAGAGCTTAAGGCAAATGGCAAATTATAGAATTGAAATCTCTTCTACAGCTGAAAAAGCATTAAAGAAGATTCCCAAAAAAGATTTGATCAAGATCGTAGAGTCAATTCAGATTCTTGCCATAAATCCTTTTCCGGAAGGCTGTAGGAAACTGGCCGGCGAAGAAGGGACTTACCGTATAAGACAAGGGAATTTTCGAATTATCTATGAAGTAGAAGGAAAAAAATTAAAAGTCCTAGTACTGAAAATCGGCCACCGAAAAGACATATATCGGAATACTTAAGATATGAAAATTGTCTTTGCATTAATCATTTTATCGATTCCTCTTGCTTCATCCGCTTTGGAATGTTCTTGGTGGCAGAGTAAAGTATCTGCATCCAATGTGGATAAGCATCCTCGTCAGCAAACAACTGTTCGAAAACATCCTAGAGTTGAGTATTGTAGGAACAAATGGAAAGATGCAGATCTTTACATAAAGCAATTTAAAACTGAACCGATTTCAGGGTGGTTACATAAAGGCGAAGCTTTTAAGAAGTGGAGTAGAGACGAAATTCAAGTTGTACTTGAAATTTTACCTACCTTGCCTTCTTGGACACAAATCCCAAATTACAATTTTCGTCGAGCAAAAGATTCCATACATAAAGGAAATCCTGCGACGAGTGAACTGATCCATAAGTCAATAATTCTTTACGATCAGTTTTTTAAAGAGCCAAATAAGAAATCTGTTATCGTTCATGAGTCATCCCATCACATTTATAAAAACTTAGGCCCTGATGGCGTTAAAGAGTTTGCTGATCTTTCAGGCTGGGAGCTTGAGGTTGATAAGACAGGAAAAGTTTTTGAAATTCCTCCTAAGGTTTTGATAAAGTCTGATTCGTCGGTGAGTAAAGAAGAAGATTTCTCCAATCATGTGGAAGAATTTCATGACTCTCCAGAGGCGTATGCGAAGAAATATCCCAAGATTCATCAATTTCTCAAAGGAAAATTGAAATGATGAAATTAATATTATTGTTTTTAATAGCGGCATGTACTTTAAGTCAAAAAAATTACGAAAAATATGCAGTGATTGATCAGTTATGGCATGAAAAAGCTACAAAAGATCAGGTGATTAAAAATCTCGGATCTGATTTTGAGGAAAAACATAAGGGAATTATCTATCGGTTTCCTTGGAAATCAATTGAAAGTGGGCACTTCTTTGATTCATCTGGAAAACTGACTGTGCAGTTCTTATTTGTCCCGAAGGAAAAATTTCGGGAGTTTAAAAAAAATATATCATGTTCATGGATTGAAAAATCAGAGTCTAAAGATATTGGTCATACCATAGTCACAATTGAATCGGGTAAGTGTGCTTCAGAAAATATTTCTTATGAATATCGTCCATCAATGCTTTTGTATGAATTTCGATGGGAATCGAATTGAAAACGCTCCCGATTGTGATCTGTACCCAAAAAAAGGGACCGTTTAATAAAAATACGGGGGATTTATTCATCCTGTGATTCAGTATTTAGTGTTAATACTTTTTCACTCATAAAATCCGTGTCTTCCAAGTTGCTGGGGGGGAGCCTCTTGCCAGAATTAAGAAAAAATGGGGTAAGTAGTGGAAAACTTGCAGCTAAAACTCGACAAAACTTCCCCAACAACCCTAGTCTAACTCCTCTCAATTGTGATAAGTACTGTCCATGGCCGTAACCTATTTTGATAAAGAAAATTACCAGCGTAAGCCGGAGTGGCTTAAAGTTAAACTCCCCCAGGGTGACGACTTTAAAGATATCCGCAACAACCTTCGTGAGAAGGGACTAGCGACTGTTTGTGAAGAAGCTAAATGCCCAAATATTTCTGAGTGCTGGAGTGGTCGCACCGCGACTGTAATGATCCTAGGAGATACCTGCACGCGTGCTTGTAAATTCTGTAATGTTAAAACAGGAAATCCAAAGGGTTTTCTTAATCCAGAAGAAATTCAGAATACGTCGAATATGGTGAAGATCATGAATCTTCGTTATATCGTTATCACGAGTGTTGACCGCGATGATTTAGCTGATCATGGGGCCGGACATTTTGCCGCCGTCATAAAAAAAGTAAATGAAGATCATCCTGAAACAAAAGTCGAAGTTCTAATTCCGGATTTTGCCGGAAGTGAAGAGCGCATGCATACGCTGGCACAAGCAGCGCCATACGTGATTGCTCAAAATATTGAGACAGTCAGAAGGCTCACTCATCCAGTAAGAGATATTCGCGCTGGGTATGATAAGACTCTAGATTGTTTAAAATTCTACAAAGAGAACTACCCTCATATTCAAACTAAAACCTCCATCATGGTTGGTCTGGGTGAGACATGGGCCGAGATCCAAGAAACTCTTGAAGACGTCAGAAAAGCTGGTGTCGACATTGTAACTTTTGGTCAATATCTTCAACCATCAAAACGCCATTTGAATGTTGAACGTTTTTATACCCCAGAAGAGTTTGATGAGTTAAAACGTATGGCGCTTAAAATGGGCTTCAAGTTTGTTGCTTCAGGCCCCTTAGTCAGAAGCTCTTATAAAGCTGGGGATTTCCTGGACTACGTCGAAGCCAATTCTAAGTTATGATGTCTTTTTTTTTCTCCCAAATTTCTTTAAGTGAATTTGGTTTAGATCAAACGAACCTTCAAGAATTAAATGAAAGAACAATCCTCGTCAAAAAATGGAACTGGGACTACGGTCTGGCCCATAAGTTTCAGCGTAAATGTCTTGAGCTTTTAGAAGCGGCCCCGCAAACAAGAATTCTCATTTGCTGCAGTCATCCCCGAGTTTTCACCAATGGTCGGGGGCTTCAGAAGCCTAGAAAAGGCGAAGTGCTCAATTTGGTAGAGTTTGATAAGTCACTTGCAGCAAGACTTCCTTTTCCCTTTTATCAAATCGAGCGTGGTGGTGGTCTCACTTTTCATCATCCCGGCCAGATGATTATTTATCCTATTGTAAGACTCAATCCTAAAACCCTCTCCCTCTCTTCAATGATTAATGATCTTTTTGATTATGCCATTGATACGCTCAAAGACTGGGGGCTCAGTGGTCTAAGCCACGAGAATAAACTTCTGGGGCTTTGGCATGGTGATCGCAAACTCGCCTCTATGGGGATTGCCATCGAAAAATTAACGACGTTTCACGGGATGGCCTTGAACTTTTACAAAGATGAAGAGATGAAGCGTGCTCTAAATGCAGTCAATCCCTGCGGTCTCAATGCCGAAACTTATACATCAGTTGAAGAATTGATGGATTTAAAAAATAAAACTCTGGATGATTTCGCAGATAGTTTTTTGAGGAGACTCGCCCATGCCTGGAAATAGTTTTGGACAAATGCTCAAGATAACAACTTTTGGCGAATCTCATGGAGAAGCCTTAGGGGTCGTGATTGATGGCATGCCCGGAAATTTATTGGTCAATATTGAAGACCTCAAAAAAGAGCTTAAGAGAAGAGCTCCGGGCCAGCATAAAGTACATACTGCCCGCAAAGAAGATGATCTTCCGGAAATTCTCTCGGGAGTTTTTGAAGGCAAAACTTTAGGCACACCTATCTCAGTGATTGTGAGAAATACGAATCAAAAAAGCGAAGATTACAGCAAACTTAAAGATCAGTATCGTCCGGGACATGCTGACCGAACGACCACTCAAAAATACGGAATTCGGGATTACCGCGGTGGCGGAAGGGCCTCAGGCCGGGAAACACTTGCCCGCGTGATCGGTGGCTATTTCGCAGGGCTGATCATTCCCAACATCAGTGTATACGCCTACATCGAACAAATTGGGCCTTATAAATTAAAAAATCATCCCCAGGACCACAAAGTGGACCGGGGTGAAATCGGTATTCCTGATCCTTCTTTAACCAAAGAAGTAATTACCTTCTTAGAAGACTGCAAGACCAAAGGTGAATCTGCCGGTGGCATTGTCAGTGTTTCAATTCTTAATTGTCCAAGTGGTTTAGGTGAGCCCGTTTTTGATAAACTCAAAGCTGACCTGGCCAAGGCGATGCTATCCCTTCCCGCTTGCACAGGCTTTGGTCTTGGCGAAGGTTTTGGATTCGCTAATCTTTTGGGAAGTGAAATTTCAAGTCAGTCTCATTTTTTTGGTGGAATGGAAGGTGGAATCTCTAACGGAGAACAGATCCATTTCAAGCTTGCCTTTAAGGCCCCATCTACCGTTGGGGAAAATGCGAAAGAAGGCAGGCACGACCCTTGTGTTCTTCCGAGAGTCGTTCCCGTGGTTGAAGCGATGGCCAAACTAGTTATTTCTGACCATTTTTTAAGACAGAATTCTTACGTGCCTTTTCTTCCTTAAGATAAAGATCCGTTAGACCTACTAAGCTTTCCGCTTTTCTTTTCATTTCTAAAAGTTCAGGTGTCTCTGTTGCAGGAATGAGAGTCTTCTGACTGTCCGTTTTCCAATTCCAATATTGGCCATGGTGGTAAGATCCCTTTTCATTCGCAATGATCCCTGCACTATTTTGTGCAATTCCTTTCTCACCGATTAAATCATCACCCAACTTTAGGTACTCCTGCCCGGATAAAGTTAAATGATAGAGCGTTGGAAAGATATCTTCATGGGAACCAAAATTATTTGAATTATAAGATGTCGGTTTTAGTCGATCAGGAACATAAAGATAAAAGGGAACTGCGTATCTTGCAAACTCTTCATCAAGATCTACCCCTTTGGCGATCCAGTAGCTGTGGTCACCAGTCAGTGCCAGGACAACTTTATCATTTAGAGCAGTCTCTTTTATTTTAGATATAAACTCCCCTACTTTTTGATTTGAGTACTGAAGGCCCAGAAATCTTTTTTGGGAGATTTCTTCGCCAACTGTTACTTTTTTTGCAATTTCCGGACTCATCTCCATAGGAAGAGTGTTGTATGAAGAAGGAAACTCAAAAGGAGGATGATTCGAAGTCGTGAGAACCAGGAAGAACTGCGGCTTAGTGGCGGTTCTGAGATGCTCGTCTATGAAGGCGTAAAGGTACTCATCAAAAATCCCCCATTCATTACCCAGATCACGTGCCTCAATATTATTGAGTTCAGGCATCGCCTCTTTGACTTCATCCGCGCCCCAGAGGTGATCATAGCCCTGGACCGATAAATATTTCCCTAAATCTCTCCAACCTAGTTTTCCTCCGTAAAGAAAATGCGTCTCATAACCAGCTTTTTTGTAAGGGAGATGTCCCGAAATATCCAAAGGAACTTTCATGAATTCGGACTCGGATAAGAATCTGGCCCCTGGGCGAATCACCTGTGAGTTGGCAATGGAAACAAGGCTTCCAATCGTTCCATTTTCAGCAGATAGAAAATTTTCAAAGAGGATACCATTTTTAAAATGCTCATCCAGGGAACCAAGAATATTAAACTGCGCCGAATTGTGTTTATTCCAGTACGTCCCAAAACTCTCCATCACGACGAGTACCACATGAGGAGGATTTTTAGCCGCCTCCGTGTTCACAGGCGTTGTTCTCTTTAGATTTTCTATCAATCCTTTATCATTTGGCGTTTTTGAAAAGGCTACTTCATAAGCAGATTCCCAGCTTTCAAAGCCATAATTCCTGAGGTAATCAACCGGCTTGTTCCCAAAAACTTTTCGAATCTTCAGGGCCCGATTAAATGTTAAAGCCCCATTGAGGGCTATTTTATTAATAAATTCGTTAGAACTGATATGGGCATCTTCCAGCGACAAAGGGAGTCGTGAAAAGTTTCCTCGGGCAAAAAGAGCTATCATGACCAGCCCAATAGCAAAGCTTCCTAAAAAGCGAAAATCAAATTTCTTAGCTTTGAGATCAAAATCGTAGACAGAAAAAAGAAACTTCAGGAACCGAAAGAAAGCATACTTCCCCAGGACAATGACTGTCAGCCACAAAGGCAGATTGTAATTTTTCCAAATAGAAGTAAGAAGGGCAAAGGTGTCATCTTCAATGAAACCAAAAAATAATATATTTAAATGGTCTTGAAAATAGGAATAAAAACCATAGTCACAAACATAAAGCCAAAAGAGTGCTCCATATCCAAACAGAAGCAGACTCAGGACAAGGAATCGCAGGATTTTTATCGAAATTTTTCCCGGTATCAAATATCCCAGGTTCATCAGGATGAAAGGCAAAGCGTTGATATAGGCCAAAGGCATCAGGTCATAGCGCATCCCTAACCAGATCGCAGACCTAACATCCCCCACTTGGGCCAGGAGTTCGGCTGTGTCACCGAAAGCAAATGAAAAGGCCAGGCGAGCAAGCGTCAAGAGAGACAACATGCACGCAAACAGAAAAATCTGATTCTTGATCCAGCGCCAATAATAGTGTTTAAAAGACAAATTCATAAATGACCTCTACGACAGAGATCTTAGCAATTATTCTTCGCCTTGGTCACCAAACATTAGATTTCTCTCAAAATCATCTGGGCGAGTGGCGTTGCCTTTGGCCTCTTCCATACTAATCAGGCCGTCTTTGTAGAGTTTCGTAATGGCCTGATCAAAGCTTTGAGCTCCTGACCCACCCTTACCTGCACCTTTCTCAATGTACATGTAAATTTCTTTGGTTTTTGTCGGATCCAGAATTGATTCTTTAATCCCTGGATTATTAATCATAATTTCCTGGGCGGCAATTCTGCCTTTGCCATCAATGGTTTTAAGCAGACGTTGTGAGACCGTCGCATGCAAGTTATCAGCAATTCGCACTCTCACTACACTCTGCTCTTCAGGCGGAAACATCGAAATCAGTCGACCAATAGTACTTAGAGCATCTGTGGTATGGACTGTTCCAAAAACTAAGTGACCAGTTTCTGCTGCCTTTAGTGCAATCGAAATCGTTTCTGCATCTCGCATCTCCCCGATCAAAATAATATCCGGATCTTGTCTGAGGGCAGATCTAAGTGCTGAACCAAAATCTGAAGTATCTTGACCGATTTCTCTTTGAGTGATTCTTGCCTTGATAGGGGAATGAACATACTCTACAGGGTCTTCCAGAGTTAAAATATGAACCGCGGCAGTTTTATTAATATAGTTAATCATCGCTGCTAACGTAGAACTTTTTCCTGAACCAGTTGCTCCGGTTACTAAAACCAGGCCAGCATTGGCCTCGGCAATTTTATTGATTACCGCCGGGAGTTTCAGCTCCTCAGTCGTAGGAACTTTGTCATTAATGAGTCGAAGGATTAAGCCTAACTTTCCCTGGTAACGCATAAGATTGTAACGGACTCGGCAAATTTTTGGCACCGAGAACGAACCATCGTGTTCCTTAATCGTGTCTAGCTTCTTTAAAACATCAGCGTCTTTGATCATGAGGGAGCAGCAAAGTTTTAAATCTTCGTTGGTAAGAGGGTCTAGCTTTACTGGAACCAAGTCTCCTCGCACTCTAAAGCAAGGCTTCTCATCAGTTCTTAGATGGATGTCACTGACGCCAGCCGACGATGCTGATTTGATGAGACTCACAAAGGCTTCTTTGGTCAATGCCATGATTAAAATTCTTTTGTTAATGATTTCCCTTACTTTATCGTCCAAAGTCTTCACAAGGTTTAGCGTCTTCCCTATATCCGACAACCTCGATCAAGTGAATAATCCCGAGCGAGTCACCGAAGAGGGAGAATGGGCAATTATTGGGACAAAGAGGAAATTTTCCTGGATGGGGATCATTATTTTGATCGCCTGATAAGCGATATTGACCAGGCCAAAGAGCTCATTACCATAGAGATCTATATCTTCAACGACGACAGTTTGGGAAACATGATCGCGCAGCATCTGATAAGTGCCCATCAAAGGGGTGTTAAAGTGCAAATTATTGTTGATGGTGTAGGTAGCTACAGCTTTTTTAATAAGCTCTATGCTCTATTTTTTGGGGCAGGGATCAAAGTCAAAATGTTTCATCCCCTCCCCCTCTACCATCCAGTGTATGAGAAGCTGAGTTTTATTAAAAAAGTTCAGGTATTTTTCACCAGACTTTGGCGCATCAACCAGCGCAATCATCGAAAAATTATCACCATCGATGGCCAGATCATGTATTCAGGCAGCTTCAACTTTTCTATCGAGCACACCAAAGATCACCATGAAGTAAAATGGAAGGACATGGGAGTTCGGGTCGAGGGAGAGAATGTCAAAATTGCTCTTCTTCACTTTAAAAAGATATGGAGGATCAGAGATTACTTTCGCTACCGTAAACAGATCAAGCATCTTCTCTCCAAAAAATTAAAAAATTCTCCATTAAGAATCAATCACTCATTGTTTATGAAGCGCTACTACTACAGAGACTTACTCCAAAAAATAAACCGCTCAAAAAATCGCATATGGCTTATGACTCCCTATTTTATCCCTAAGAGAAATTTAATCAGAATGCTTGGTAAAGCAGCTCAAAGAGGAGTGGATGTCAGAATTCTGATTTCATCTAAAACTGACGTCAAAATGTTTCAGACCTTGCAGTTTTTTTATTACCCCTACCTTACCCAAAAAGGTGTTAAAATTTTTCACTACGTTGAAACGGTATTACATGCCAAAACATTCATCATTGATGACTGGATGACCATAGGTTCGAGTAACTTAAATCACCGTAGTCTTTTACATGACCTAGAAGTTGACCTTTCTATACAAGACCCAAAGAATAAAGAAATGATGATAGAGGATTTTATCCAGTCAACCCCTCCTCAGGTTGAAATAACAATTGAACATTTGAAACAAAGAACCTTCTTTGATAAGTTTCTATCGAGACTCTCATTTGTTTTTAAATATTGGTTTTAAATGAAGATAAGAATACTTTCGTACAATATCCATAAAGGCTTCACTATCGGGAACACCGATTTCATTTTGGAACAGATCCGAAGTGCCATGCGTGAGGTAAACGCCGATGTTCTTTTCTTGCAAGAAGTTCTAGGCGACCACAAAGACAAAAGATGTCGCATCCCGGACTGGGAAACAGCCATCCAATTTGAGTACCTGGCCGATTCCACGTGGCCCCACTTTGCCTACGGCAAAAATGCCATCTACTCAGAGGGCCACCACGGGAATGCGATTCTAAGTAAATTCCCTATCATCGACTGGTCAAACCAACAAATTAGCACCAACCGCTTTGAGCAGCGTGGATATCTTAAGGCCAAGGTCCAAATACCACAAATCGAAAGAGAAATCATTCTGGCCAACACTCACCTGGATTTAACTCAGTCAGGTCGGGACAAGCAGTCAAAAATAATAATCGAAGATTTAAAAAAAGAAAGTGAAACACCTTGGGTCTTACTCGGTGATTTTAATGATTGGAACAAAAAAATTGCAAAAAAAATTGAAAGTGAACTCAACGTTAAAGAAGCTTTCAAATTTCTCCACGGAAAATACCCCGCAACTTTTCCGAGTTTCATGCCAGTGCTCTCTTTGGACAGAGTCTTTCTCAATAAGATGACCCCTATTCATGCGGAGACTCTTGGCCATAGCCACTGGAAAAAACTCTCAGATCATTTACCACTCTATGTAGAAATTGAGATTGAAGACTAGTTGATGATGAATTTATGTCCGCCAGAGAAAGCGTAACATTTTCCGACAAATCTTATTTCATTTCCCCTCACAACAATGCCTGCCCCGTCTGGGCATGCATAGATTATCTTATTGCAAGAGCGGGTGTATTTTTTGAAAACCACATCATAGCGGCTGGAGTTTCTAAAATGAGGAAAGAAAAGAAAATCAACCAGGTTCAAAGCTGCGAGATTTTTTATATTAACGACATTTTCATCACGATCAAATTCAGGATATCCCGCCATTTCGATATTCTCAGTCATCATGATCGCACCTGCGGAAAGACCGGTTAACAAACCTCCCTTTTGGGCGAAGGCTTTGAGCTGAGGGAGGAGCTTGGTTTTGCGAAGGCTGTTGAGAAAATAAAATGTATTCCCTCCTGCCAGGTGAATGGCATCACTGCGCATCACCTCGTTAAAAATAATGTTATCAAAGGGCACATCAATCGGAAAATGGATAAACCGAGTGATCTTGAACTTCGAGTAATGCCTGACAAATGATTTAAATTCTTGTTCAGAAAGATAGGATGATGACGGAATAAAAGTCACCACAGGATTTTTCTTGGCCAAAAGTTCTAAAAAGGCTCGATCTAGGTCTTGATTTTCTTTTTCATCACCACCGGAATAGAAGACAAGATTCATAGCCCCTCACGGCACTCTCGAACAATCGAATGAAAATTCTGCATGATGTTCTTATGCCGTTCTGGCGCCTGATGTGCAACTACTTTCTGGTCCGGATTCAAATTCTGATAGACCGTAAATTGCTGAGAGAGCTCGAAGAGCTCGTGGCAGGCGAGTTTAGGTCTCAATTTTTGGACTTTTTGAACTATATAGGTAATTGAATCACCAGTAACTCTGTCGTACTTATTGATTACGGACGCTCGCATCGTGAGCTCAAGCAGCTGCTGCCCCTTGCTCAAATCGAGGTCTTTCTCCAATGTCGCGATCAAGGAGAAGTATTGGGACTGAAAACGATTGATCTGTTTTTTACGGAGATTCGTTAGTTTAAGATCACTCTTTCTTGCGTATGAAGATTTAATAATTTCAGTAAATTCTTGGCAGCTTAAGCTGGCATTTCTGGCCAGATAAAGTTGCGGAAGTTCACGAAGAATATCTCTCATGCAAAAGAGTGCATCACGGTTAATACCATCGGGAACTTTATAGGCCCCGCGTTTTGATTTTGCTCTTTCAAAGTAGCTAAATACTTTCCTGAACTTTGTAACCTTGCTAATGTGATTTTTGAGCAGGTGCTCTACGTGAGTTTTTTTGAAGCCAATTTTTTGCAATAGATTGCGATTTTTACAATCTACAAAATGCTTATCAAAAGACTGCATGATGGGATGATTTTTAAAGTGAGACAAAGATCTTTTCTTTTTCGTAGAAAGGAAGTCCGCAATTTGAACAAAGCATTGCACCATATAGCGTGCTTTTTGTCTTTGCTCAAGAATGGTTGTTGAAAATCTTTGAACATCATCATAGCGGTATTCAGCGTGAAAAAGACCAAATTGGCGAATTGAACCATAATCAATGATTCCACCATCCATCAAAATATTATCGCCGTCCCAATCGAGCCAACAAAAGATATATTCGTCTTCAAATTTGGCGGCAGTTTCGGCCAGGGCCCGAGCGACTTGATTGGCCATGTAAAAATATTTTTCTTTATCGGACTTAAATGACGTTTGTTCCCATGCCTTGTTCTCGCTCTGGCGGGAAATGTAATAATCAGAGACTTGTTTTAGTGTCTCTAAATTTCCTTGCTTCAGATGTCCAAAAAAATGACTCGGTCGAATGAGATTGGGATTGGCACGAACGTTGATTCCAATGCCTTTGTCGAATTCCAAGATGGCCAAAACTCTTTCCGTTTTAAAACCATTTTTGCCCAGGACTTCCGAGAAAAAAAGCGTTTCTAATCCTTCAGCAACTTCGGACAGTCCACAGCCGTAAGAAATTGACGGGTCCCCTGTCTGATAAAACTTTTTATTGATGTTACAAGCGGGAGAAAGCTTTGTTCCCCCTGTTCCACAACTTGAGACATCCCAAGTGGTGCCATTGTGTCTGACGGTTCCATTCCAAATCGTTCTACCATCGCCAGAAGTTCTTCCCATTTTGTCAGGGTGTTGCAACTGAAGGTAGCGAGTGGCCATGAAGGTATTCGGAAAAATGTCCTCTTCAGGAAATTTTACTTTATTCATGACGTCGTATTCATTAATGATAGTTAAACTGAATGTTTCTAGAATTTCTTTTTCAAGATCAGAAGTTAATGTGTGGGGATGACTTTTGGCTATTAGCCCCATTTCTTTGGCGAGGTCAAAGTTGAAAAAAGCCACCTTACCACCTTTACGGTAGCGGGCCTTGTACTCAACGCGTCCACCTGGGACGAGACTCTTGAAAGGATGTTCACCGTTAAGGTGAGCAAAATTCGTGTAAGATCTTTTACCGACTTCATCCGTAGGGCATTTTTTGATCTGGTTCATTACTTTTATCAATCCTTCGATAAAGTTCCTAAACAAAAACCTTACTACCAGTATAGGACCATTTTCCAAATCCTGACAAAAATAAATGTGGCTAGGCAAAAAAAAGCCATTCCCTGACTAGGTAAGTCAGCTAACACGATCTTGACCTTCCTGACCTGATCCTATTACATGCCCTGCTCTCGCCGTGGCATACTCTTTTTCATTGGAGGGTTTTATGAGCGCAGTTTTAAAAATCTTATACGTTATTTTTAGTCCGGTGCTGGCGATACTCTACTGGAGAAACGCCATGAGAAGTTTGGATGAGATCTATTCCACGTCAAAATCAAAATACTGATCAGGATAGGGCTCAGGTTTAAAAGAGTAATGCCACCATTCCTGGGAGAAGTTTTTGAAGCCCTTTGCTTCCATGAGCTCTCTTAGAATCAATCGGTTCTTTTTCTGCTCTTCAGTCACTTTTGGGGAATCTGTATTAGAGAGATCATCAAAATAGTCGAATGCCGACCCCATATCCAGCGCCTTACCCGATTCCAAGTCCACCAAAGTCAAATCAACTGCACTCCCTCGAGAATGACTGGATTGTTTAGCGATATACCCCTGCTCAAATAGCTCAAGACGAGTAAAGCCAGGGTAATACATCTGTTTGATATGCGGATTAGTCTCTGGTTTCTGGGCCCAGGCCTGAAAAAAAGCCACCGCCTTCACAGGCCGGTAGCTATCGTAGATTTTAAGGCTGAGTCCTCTTTTTTGAGCTTCGGTCTGAACCTTACACAGGGCTTCTGCAGCAGTCTTGGCCAGGAAGGCTTTCTTGGCCTTATATCCAGCTACGATCTCTCCAGTGAAGTTATCTGATGTAGCATAACTCATATGAATTTTCATTGAGGGACAAACCTCAGAAAGAGAAACAAAACCAGCAGGTATATTGGCCATGGCAAAACTCACATAAAAGAATAAAAGAAAATTAATGATAAAAGTATACACCAACTTGTGCCTCATGTTCATTACCTACATCCTGATCAATGTTATTCGTTTTGAAAAACAAACCGGTGTTACGTTTTAAAAAGTACCGAGTTTCTAAATCGTAGGTGATTCGGCGGCGAAGCCAGGTCTCAGAAAATTCATTTGGTAAAAAATATCCAGCATCAAATCCTAAGGAAAAATCGTCCTTTAAAATAAGAAAGTTTAACTTTGGCCCGAGGCTTAAGAGAGAATTATTATCGTAAACTTGATCATAGGCGTAGCTTCCACCCAAAAGAAAACTTAAAACGTAGTCATCAATAAACGCCACAGAACTACCTGCTCCAAAGGTAAGGATAGGGTCAAGGCAGTCTTTACTCTGACAGTCTTTCCGTTGATCAAAACCAATGGCCAGATCAAAGGAAACCGAACTGTTCCAGAAATCGGACGCTTGATATTTTTTGAGATCAATCATCCGAAAACGATCGAGAATAAATTTCCGAGAATCAAATTCAATCGTTTGATAACGAAACCGTATATCAAACATAACAACCTGAGAGTTTTTAAGATGACCCGGGTGAGGATCAAGAAGGTCATGCTGAGCAGCTCGCCACTCCAGTCCGGTGAAAGCACCTTGCTCGTACCTATCGCCAGCAAAAATGCCCAGCCTCGAAGAATCGTGAGCATCGTCAGGTGCATTCATTTTTGTGCTATCAAATTTTAGTTCTTCACTGATGTGTGGATTCTCAGCTCTTAGAACTAATAACTCCTCTCTCTCTTCCGTTGTCTTCTTATCGTTAAGTAGAACTTTTTCCGCTTTTAAATAGTCCAAGGCACTTATGGAAGCATCTAAAAGGTCAGCTCCCTCTTTGACTTCATATTTCTCAGAAATATCTTTTGCGAGAGATGGGTTGTTAGCAATCTCTTTGACGAGATTCAATTTATCCGTAGTGTACCCTTCGGTCTCTTTGAGAAGTTTTCCATAGGCAGAGACTCTCACTTTGCGGTCCTTGATCAAAGAAAGCTTTTTCATTTCTTTTACGGTATCAATTGGCAAAACATAAATTGGACTCAATCCGCTTAATATATCGACCTTATCATAAGCAACATTGAGAAGACCCAGAATATGGTATGAGCAGTTTTCAGTGAAATAGAAATAATCAAAATACACCTCACCCATTTCCCAGATGTGGTCAACCACTCGATTGATTTGCTTCTGACTAAGTCCTAAGTCATAATCCCAAATATCCCGAAACTCATGATCATTGTATTCACGAATTTTGTAGTAATAAGGAACAACCGCAAATTTTCCAGGGTAGTACCCTGCCAAGCCTTTCATCATGTATAAAACGACATTATCTTTTGAAGACTGGGCTGCAAAGTTGATAGCATAATCAAGAAGTTCGTTTTGCCTAAAGTCTTTGTAACGACTTACGCGCAAAAAAGTATGTCCAAAAGTTGAGCCCGGATTATTTATATAAAAAGATGAAAATACCAAACTTAGATTTCTGGCTTCCAATTTATTAACAAAGGAGTTGTAAATGGTGCAACTCTCCGTTGTAAAACTCCAGTCATTCATTATGGTTTGTTTTAACCATTTGTAGCGCAGAGGAAACTTACAAACGTAGCTTTGAGCCTTATCCGAATTCAATAATTCAATAAATTTTTCGAGCTCTCTCTCCGGGGATTTTTTTCCATCTTTAGAAACAAAAAAATCTTTGGAATCAACCTCACTAACCATCTTCCCTAATAAATTAGGACGAAAGTGCAAAAGCTTATGCCAGTAACTCATCTGTTTGGAATCCAATATGGCGGCATGCCCTTCAGAAAGGATAAAAACAAAAAAAACGAATAACAATAATTTCATGGATTTAATTTAGCGAAGGCAGAAGGAAAAGCCAACCCAGGACATGCGTCCTGGGCCGGATAAAACGAAAATTAAAGAGAAGCAGTAGTATTACAAGAAGTCGCAGCCACAGTGTTGATGTTGTGAGTGATTTCTTTTGAAGAAGCAGCAGCTGAATTAAAGATAGTCTTATAGTTCATTTTAAGAGCTTTTCCGAATTCAGTTGAATTGCTACAGCCGTAAACATTAGAAAGACCAACAACAGTTTCTCCGTTACCACGAGCGATGTCGTTAGCAAGAGCTACTTTATTAGCTTCGATATAAGCTTCAACTTGACCAACTTTAAGTGGAGCTGGTGAATCACAGTTAGAAGTACCAAGAGAGATAGCGATCGTTTGTAGACCTGTACCGTTGGTAGTGGCAGCAAGAACTTGTTTCCACCAAGTTTGGTCACCTTCGAAAATCATAGAACCAAGACCGCAACCAGCAGAACCGTATTTAGCGGCAAAAGCTGAAGACGTAGCGAGAACCATAGCAACAACAACTAATAATTTTTTCATCTTACACTCCATTGTAAAAGTCAGTTATAGGGAACATTATCGCTTGTTAAAACTTTTGATCAACTGAAAATATCTAAAAGAATATTTTTCCCGGACTATTCTAGTCCACATAGCTGCGACGCAGGTCAAAAAATGGGATTAGATTTAAGAATCTGTCCGGGCGAAGTGATTAATCGTGAGGTACGTTAAACGCAGACGCTTCTCGATCGTTTCATCCAGCATTAAAAGTAGATCTTCTAATTCATCGGCCAGGCCAATGTCGCAAACAAATTTATCGGCACCAACTTCTGCCATCAGGGGATCGGCCTTGGCCTCTTCCAATTCATACAAAAGGAACGCCAATTCATGCGCCAAATAGGCAACAGCAGCTCTTTTAGGTGTTCTCAATAGTTTCTGAAATTCAGGAAACACCACCACTGTGTTGGTGAGGACTTGACCAGGTTTACGTAGACCTTTCATCGCTTCGCTTGGAACAAAAGTCACGGGATATTTAGTCATCATGGTCTCAATTAGGCCGGCAGGAAGGTGCTGGAAAAGTTTTTCAAAATGTGGTTTTAAGTTTTGTTCAATGATCCATGAGTGCTCAGGCAAAGAGAAAAAGTAAAAACTAAAGTTTTCTCTTAACTTAGCTTTATTGGAAGAATCTTTTTTAAAATATTTTTGAATGAGATTTAGCATGGCAATTTTTCCTTTCCCTACTCTTTTCGGGAAAGAAAGATTGTCCTTGAGAAAAATCTTATTGAAAAGGCTGGTCGTCAGAATCAACCGGTATATTGACTTGACCCTGGTATTTCTCACCGATAACCCCAAGGAGTTCGTCAGGTATTTTTGAAGCCCGATATTTTTTGCCGTTGGTAGTTCTGATCCAGAATCCATTCAATAACTTGTCTGGTCTTGAGATCCGAATAGGCTTAATTGAAATGATATGGTCCAGATTGAAAAGGACTTCTACTTCCTCAGTTTCAGTTGAACCTGAAGCTTTTATGTCGAGTATGCTGAACTTTCTGAACTTCATGAGAGACTCCTGTAAGAATTGGAGTTATTTTATAGTGGATTGGTGGAGTTTGGATGAATAGGAACAGTTTAGTGAAGATTTTACAGGAATCTCAGGAAAAAATTTGGGATCTCACCAGCAACTGGCAGCTTAGAACCGTTGAAAGCAAGCCTTCGCACCCCAAAGCGATCACCCTTCTCTTGCATGGATACAATGAGAGAGGTCTTAGGATCTTCCGTAAGCTCAGCAAATATCTCCCTGAAGACCATTACATTATTGCTCCCGATGCGCCCTTCCCCCTTCCGAGAGTAAAGAGCGACAGGGTGGATTTCGGCTACGCTTGGTATTTTTATGACCCCTTTACTAAGAGCTACCAGGTTGATCAGAAACTCGTTCTGGGACTTTTAAGTGAGCTCATTTTCCAGGCAAACCCTGAGGGATTACCAGTTAATATCATTGGTTTTTCGCAAGGGGGCTATCTCGCCCCTCTGGTCGGATACTCGGTTGATAAAACCCAACATGTGATTGGTGTTGGCTGTGAATTTCGGACTCGTTTTTTTGCGACCGCTCCAGAATTTACTCTTGATGCCATTCATGGCGCCATGGACACTATTGTTTCACCAGAGAACTCACAAACAGAAATTGCCCTTCTCAAAGATCTAGGGATCGAAGTTTCCTGGCATCTTCTGCCTGAGTTAAAACATGAATTAAATGCCGAAGTGGGCCTGACCATTAAAAATATATTGGAGCAGTATGGAGAAGGAAGTTTATAAAGGTCAGATCGTCAGAGTGACCGAGGAAAAGATTGAAGGAATTAATTGGGAAAGAGTCTATTTACCCTCTGGAGTGATCGTTTTCCCCATCAATGATCAGGGACAAATTCTGATGGTTGAAGAAAAGCGCCCTCACGAAAATCCTCCTTTCAGAATTAAACCAGTTTCAGGCATCCTCGAGTTAGATAAGGGCTCGCCAGAAGAAAATGCTCAAAGAGAAATGCAGGAAGAAATTGGGTTCAAGGCCAAGTCGTTGGAAAACTTTTGGACTTCAACGTCATCCGGCACTGTTAATAACGTTCATTATTTTTATATTGCTCGCGGACTCACTCCTTCAAAATTCCCCAATCCGGATGGTGAAGACACCATCATTTCCATTAAGGCCTTCGATATTGAGGAGCTGATGGAGAAGTTTTTAAGGGATGAAATCCGGTGGTCCATGTCAACTTTGGGCTTTTTTAAGCTCTACCACTATTTGCGCAAAGCTTCCAAGTAACCGTTTTCCCGTTACGCAAGGCAAACTTTACAATATCTATTAAAACCTTTGTTTGTTATGCCGAACATGTGTATACTCATACCGTAACAAGGATAACTCACCATGTACGTTTGTATCTGCAAAGGCATCACTGATAAACAAATCCAAGACGCGGTTACTGCTCGGAAATCGAACAATCCTAAAGAAATACTCAAGGCCCTAGGAGTCGGATCAGATTGTGGCAGTTGCGTTGAAGATGCAGTTAAGACTTTGGTTGAAGCAGCGGCCCGCACACCTTTTGAGATGAAAGACTCATCGACTAACTCTTAGATCCTTTAAAGTATTTTGCTTCTTTAATTCACCTCTTCTACAATAAGCCCAACAAACTTTGATCCTCGAGGTGTTTTATGAAAGGTTCTCCAGCAATGATTGACGCTCTTAACTCTGTTCTTACCAAAGAGCTGACTGCTATTAATCAATATTTCCTTCACTCTCGTATGCTACAAAACTGGGGGCTAGAGAAAATTGGAAAATTAGAATACGCGGCCTCAATTGATGAAATGAAACATGCTGATATGGTTATCAAGCGAATTCTTTTTCTTGAAGGCCTTCCAAATGTTCAGAAAATTAATAAAATTCGCGTCGGCCAGGACATTGGCGAAGTGATCGCTGCTGACCTGGAAGTTGAATATGAAGCAGTTCCACACCTTAAAATTTGCATCCAGCAAGCGGAAGCAGATCATGACTACGCAACTCGTGACCTTTTCCTTTCAATTTTAAAATCAGAAGAGCACCACATTGATTGGCTTGAGACTCAGAGAGATCTTCTCAAAGCCGTTGGTGTTCAGAATTACATGCAATCACAAATGGAGCCAGACCAAGGCGCCGAATAAGCGAAACTACAAAACGAGCTGACTCTTTTGTGTCACCCTATAAAGAGTCAGTTAGCGTTTTAGATTTCAAATTAAATTCAACGATATACTTCTGCACGATAGTTTCATAACTTGCAATTTTATCCTGGTAACCATAAGCCTTCATTCCGGGAGTCACGAAAACCACGCCCTGATTAACTTCTTGGGTGGCCAGATTAAATAATCGTTGAAGTCTAAATGTCTCATTTTCCATTTTTTCGACGATCTTAACCAATTCCTGGATAACCTCTTTCTGCTTTTTCTTCTCCTCAAGAGAGAGGCTTGATTCATTCATTTTCACATTTAAATCCATCAGGTCATTTTTAACTTTTAATTGCTCTCTCTTCGATTCGTTAAGGGCGTTAACAAAATCTTCTCTCATCTTTCGCGGGTCAACTTTATAGATTCGTTTTGTCTCAAGGTAAGCGTTCAAACTATTACTTTCAGATCTATATTTATCAAATTGTTTGTCGAGACCATCAAGTCTCATTTCAAAATTCTCACGTTGGGAATTAAATGCAGAAAAATCCTTATCCTTAGAAGTGATCTTCTCTGTCTGCAAAAACCGGCTGCTATTAAAGTCTTCTTGCAGACGGATATAGTTCTGCATCAGATTTCGCTGAATGTCCTGCAGACGAGCCAGACTTTGTCGGCTTTTGGGATCACCCCACTTGGCCAAAATGTTCTCATGGTTAGTAAAATCTGACTGAACTCTTCTGACTCCCTTCTCGGCCTGGTCTAAAATCTTTTGAGTGTGTTGATTATAGCTAGTAACGTCCACAGTCCGTGTAAGGGAGCAGGAAATGAGGGAAGCTAAAACAACGAATAAGAATATTTTTGTCATGATTTAGAATAACAAAAAAGGCTCCTTAACGGAGCCTTTTTTTAGAAAAAAAATTAAGGGAGGACGTAATCTCTTGGCATCTCATCTTCCGAGGTAGCCATCTTATCAAAGTAGAGGTCGTACTGCTTGTTATAGGCTTCAACCACTTCTGGGATCGTTATGTAATAGAAGTTTTCAAAGTTTTTTGTGAAAGCTGCTGTTGTAAAATTCCCGGCACCATTAAAGACAGCCCCACCATTTTCAAAAGTGAAGATCATGAATTTGTTATGCTGAAGTTGAAAGACATTTTGGTTTGTCTGAAGAAATTTCGTTTGCATGCCTTTATTGATCAGGTCTCTATAGATTTTGAAAGATTCAATCGAAGTATTGCGACCAATGTCTTGTCTGCGCTTAACTGACCAATAGATATCATCATCAAGAATGAACTTTATTGGTTTTTTATCTTCCAGAAGCTTCATGTATAGAGCTGCTAACTGTCCAGAAAACCTGTGTGACATAGCTTCAATCAGTTTGGCATTATTACCAGCTTCAGTAACTTTCTCCAGCGCTTTGGCCCCATCAACCGGGGAGAAGAAAACTTGAATGTCAGTTTCAGGCTCTGCCTTAATATTGGCCCGACAAGAATTAAGTGATGTTGTAAAGTTTGCTTTTGTATCCCCGGCCTCAATCATCGATTCAATAACACACTTATGAGACTGAGCAAAAAATGATTCGCCGGAAGTTGTTATAAAATTCCAATTTTCATGATTGATACTGGTTCCACCCGTCATGTTCCCAGAGGAGAAAAGAATCTTTGCAATTTTAGTTCCTGGATTCACAATTAAAATCTTGTTATGAGCATAACCAAGCCCTGAAGCAGTTCCTCGGTAAGTCACTTTCACCAGATCCTTATCGCTACACTTTTTCAATCCCTCCGCATCTTTATTCAAAACGGGATTAGTGTTTGATTCCTCACCACCGTCTAAAACAATTGAAACTTTCACGCCCTTTTTAACAGCTGAGCAAATGGCGGCGACTACGTTTTTTGAGCTAAAGCTTAGGTAAGCGAGATAAAGCTCTTTTGTCTCAGAATCCGAAACCCATTCAACAATTCTGTACTGGGGAGATGTATTTCTTGAAACTGAGGCAGCCTCATCAGATGGCTTGCAATAAACGTTTTTAGGTTTAGATGAAATCGTCGCTCCACCTTCTGTTGTAAGAGGGCGATCATAAGAATAAGTTTCACAAACAGGATTTGTAAAAAGGGGCTCGAACTTGAAAGGCTTGTAGTCGGAGAGCTTAACTGCCCAACTGTTTGCAGATAAAATACAGAGAAGAAGAGCTGAAGCTTTTTTCATTTTATATCTCCGGGATAGCTAGGATTTATTACTAGCTATCCCGGGGTGATTCATTTGTAAAAAATGAGGCCGAGTACAAGGAACTTTTTACACATCTCACAATGCGTCAAAAAGCTACTTAAGCGGAAGGAGTATGTTGGCACCGCTGCCGCCAGCACCTATTACGAGAGGAGAGACGCCATTCCATTTCTCTACAATTTGTAATTGGACGAGCCCTGGACTTTCCTGAAGAGCGCGGCCTCTCACACGTATCGCCTCAGCTTCTCCTTTGGCCTTAATGATTGCCGTATTAGCTTCAATCTCTGCCTTCTGCTGGATAAATTTTGCTTTTGCTGCTTCCTGCTCCTGCACCATTTTTGCCTCAATAGCGGATTCCAATTCTTTGGATAATGAAACGTCTTGTATTACAAGATCTTCAATCACCAATAAATTCCCAATTTTTATTCTGGCCGCATTAAGGGCAGTGGTTTTAATTTCTTCCCTCTTCTTAACGATTTGCTCAGCACTTTGAAGGGCCGTCACTTCTTTCAGGGCTTCAGCAACCCTTGGAGCAATCAGACTGTCAAATGGATCACCGGAGTAATCTTGAAATGTCCTCACAACCATATTTTCGGGAATACGATAAAGAACACGTAATTCAATCTTAATTTGCTGAAGATCAGATGAGTAACAATCTGCTCCAGTGGATTTAGTCTGTTGACGAATTGATATCGGAAGAACATCAGTCATGAACGGTGTCTTGACTCCAAAGCCCTCAGGCGCAAAAACGGGAGAGACTTTCCCCATCGTTACCAACACTCCCCTGTGTCCGGGTGGGATCACATAGGAAGCAGACATAATTAAAACGATGGCCAAGAGACCAATGGCACCAAGTACAATTAGTTTCTGTTGAATTTTCGGATCCATCATAAGCTCCTTCTGAAATAACAATAAGTACTTGAATGTTATAAAATTAATATGAGTGTGTAACAAGCAATTACTCATAGTTTCCACTTCACACATCACCACCTGTTTGGTATACCAAACTATCTACTCAAAGGATGGATTCATGAAAAATTTTATCGTTTTATTGGCCCTTACTCTTTCAACTTCGGCATTTGCTCGTCAGTATATTCAATGTTCAGTCTTGGGTGATTCAACTGATGTTGCAGTTGTTAATTTACAAACAGAAAAGGGTGGAACTCTTTTCCTCTCTTCTGGCATGCAAAATCCTGAAGACGAAAGAATTCTTGTGAACATCGAGCTTGATATGATCGAAGGCAATAACCATATCTACAAAGTTGTGAACGAAAATGGCGAAGGCCAAGTAAGTGTTCCAAGTGAAGCGATTGGAAAATCTTCCAATAATCTTGTAATTGATCTGAGTTTTTCCGGCCTCAATTTCCAGTACAGCTGTTTTTCACGCATTTACAACGACTAAAAAAATTGAAAAAACTTAATCCCATTCCATATGGCTCTCTTGTTTTTGCTCCCATGGAAGGCATTACTGATGAGGCCTTCCGCAAAACTATTTTGAAGCTTTATCCAGAATGGGATTATCTAGCGACTGATTTCCTGCGCGTTCCTTCGGCAGGAAGATACCCCTTAAAACATCTCATCACTCACTTTGGAAAGGATCTCTCAGAAGTAGAATCAGTCAAAGACAAGACGATGTTTCAAATTTTGACTTCACATCGTGCTTTTACCATCCAGATGGTTAAAGATGTAGAATCTCTCGCTTATCCCTGGATGGATATTAATCTTGGATGCCCTTCCAATACCGTTACAAAAAATGGAGGAGGCTCATCTCTTCTGCTTGATCTGACGACACTGCGCTCACTCATCAAAAATATTCGTGATAATTATTCGGGAAGACTCTCTGCCAAAATACGTACAGGCTTTCACCATACCGGAGAATTTGAAGATTCAATCAGACTTCTTAATGATGAGGGGATTGAATTGATCACAGTCCATGGCCGTACTCGGGACATGATGTATAAAGTTCCGGCGGAATGGAAATACATTGAGCAAGCGGTAAAGATTTCGCAAGTTCCAGTCATCGGTAACGGTGATGTCTGGGGGGTTAATGATATCGACAGAATGCTTAAGGATACTGGCTGTCATGCTGTCATGGTGGCCCGTGGTGCTTTGAAAGCACCTTGGATCGCTCAAGACTACAAAAATGGTGACTATTTAGAAACTGCACAAGAACGCTTCATCAAAATAAAAAGATTCTTCACTGAGTACCGTACAGAGCTTGAAGCTGAAAACATATCGGACAGAGGACTGCTTAAACAAAGCAAGTCCGTATCAAGGTTCATGCTAGATGGAATCGAAAACGGCGAAATAATCAGAAGAAAACTACTTCTTTCACAAACTGCACCCGAATTCTTTTCGATTATTGATAGTCTTTAAAAATTTTCCATTGAGAAATCGACTCTCTCCCGCGCAAGCAGGTTTTTTGAAGCTTGCGGACGGATTTTTTCTAAACGTGGTACGAGACCGGCGAGATTTGCGATCTGAATTCCAAGTCCAGGGCGGGCATTTAACTCAAGAAGTATTGGCCCCTTGTCGGGAGTAAGTACAATATCGACGCCCAAATACCCCAACTCCACCATGTCAAAACATTGCGCTGCGAGCTCCAGACTTTCTCTCCAGAACGGTAGTTGTAGTCCTACTAATTTATGGCCCGTATCCGGGTGAAATTCAACAACTTGATTTTTTATAACTGCATTGTTAGTGCACCCGTTACTCAAATTAATACCTGCGCCAATAGCACCCTGATGAAGATTAGCTCGACCGTCGGATGATTTCGTTGGAAGACGGACCATACTCATCACAGGATACCCCTCAAAAACAATCACTCTAATGTCGGGAATGCCACCATAAGAATAATTATCAAAGATCGGATGCTTATCAATTTTTGCCTGAATAATGGCCGTATCACTTTGACCAGCGAGAGAATAAAGACCGGAAAGTATCCCGGAAATGTGGTGCTTCACTTCCTCGATCTCCATGAGCTTATCATTGGACCTTCGACATAAAACTCTCGTCACACCATTTTTTTCTTCTTTAATAATTTCTTTAATCACAATGATTCCATTTCCCTGCGAACCATTGGCCGGTTTGATCACAAAAGAATCATAGTCCTGAATTTTGAGATGCAGATTTTTCAAAGAGCCATAGTTCTCTACAATCATGTAGTTCTCAGGCATGGCAATGCCCCAAGCCTCTGCCCTTTGGGCCGTCAGAACCTTGTTGTCTACTAGTGGATAATTGGAACGTTTATTGTGTCGAAGAATGTATCTTCCAACGCGATTATTAATTCCAAGAATGCCTAGTTCCTTAAGTTCACGGAATATCATTTGATATCATCTCCGTTTGCTTCTTTTTTTGACGAACCAAGTCTCTGAATCTCAAGAACTCTGAAAGGCGGTATCCTTTGTACTTACCGATCAGGATCAAAAGTCCAATGATCGTAAATAGAAGCTCAGGATTAGTGAACATGAACATTTCAAGAGCGTGAATTGAGTAAAGTAGGTATCCAAGTATTGCAATCACCAAGGTCCCAAACAGAGTTTTCAGGGTATTAACCAACCCCTCTTCCGTGAGCATGATCGAGAGACGTTCAATATTAGTTGTCACAATAACAATAGGAAAGAACGCCAGGTGTTTTTGGGAAATGAAAGCAATATCGGTACTGAAGAGGGAGTAGCCAATCATAAGCATAATCACCAAAGTCAGAATAATTGAGAGCCTAGGTACAGCGAGAAGATAAAACTTATCCAGAACGTATCTTTCACCAATTCCAATTAACACAACAACAGAAAAGAACAAGAAACCAAAACCAAATGAAGTTTCTTTAAAAAACAAAGTGAGAAGGATTGGAGTAAAAATACCAAAAGTAGGAATACCGATCAGATTTCTGGCAATAGACAGCACCAAAGTTCCTATTGGAATTAGCATAATGGTTGTAAACATTGTCTGAAGCGGCAATGGAAGGCGGTAAAGGCTGAGTCTCGAGAAAATCGAATCACTCTTAATCACTTCTTTTTTAAATTCTGTTTTGTTGAAACGATTGATCCGTGCCCTCTCAGCTTGAATGGCATAGCTCACGCGTTTCTTAGATATAATTTTCTCAACTTCCTCATAATTTCTGTGAATGACCATGAAATTATCAGGACGCTCACCGAAATAGCCACGATTTGTATCGATCGGAATCCATTTATTATTCAAGAAAACTTCATTGGCGAAAGTGAATCTCAGTTTTGCCTGAGCACTACTTTTAAGATCCGGCATCCGGACCATCACAACAACTCGAGAGGGCACTTTTTGACGACGGGCCATAATATTGAAAAGCTTGGCCTTGATGAGAGGCGAGCCTTTGCCTGTATTTAAAGTCTCATGGATGGTTTTGATCGATGTGTTGCGCTGAATTTCTTCCTCAACGTAATAATAAATTTTTCTAACGACGCTGGTTTTATCTTCATTACCTTCAAGGATCGCTTTTTCTAGATGGTTAATTGCTGCCACATCTTCGGGCAAAAGTGTCGGCATTTTCAGGTATCGATTAAGCCCTTTGGGATAAGTCTCAGTGTAGTCCTTGGGAATATTTTTATACAAAAGTGGCTTTAGATCTATTCTGGCAGAGTATGTAACTCTTTGCTTAATAGGCTCCTTAGAACTCCAAGTCGCTAGGGCGCTATCCGAATTAGAATCAATAAAAACTTCAAAGTTCTTGGAACGAATTCTTTCATCGCTTATTTTAATTCCGGGACCAGGCTTCGGAATGGGGAAAGAAAATGAAGTGTGATCCCCTTTAGGGCGAGCAGTAAGGTGAAAATTCCAGACATCATCCACCATCTGTGGCAGAAGCGAGAGATTTAAAACCTGAGATTTATACAACAGCATCGCAAGAGGTGTAACAATCAGAAGCGTCGTTATGAGAACAATTATCTTTTTCATGAATTAATCACCTAATACGTGTGAGCGAGCAACATCTACTATGAAACGTCCAAGTAGGACGTTGCGGCCAATCAGAAACTTGTATTCCATCTTCGATCGGTCATTTAAGTTGATGAGTACTTCTCTTTCGATATTTCCCATTTTAATTTTTTCTTTAATTACGTATCTACGGGTAACAAATCCCGAAGTGTTTGAAACTCTCTGAGTTGTTCCGATTTTGCGAACTAGCTCAATGATTTTTCCTTCCGAGTCCAAGGTCTGAAACTTGACGAAAACCTCGCCCCTTTGCTCAACTTCTTCTATGTTCACTGCATGCATTGAAGTTGTTTTGGCACCTGTATCGATTCGAGCTTTGTGCTTAATTTTAAAATCTGGAAGATTAACCCACTCCACTCTCCCAATCAAAACTTTCTCTTTTAAAAGTTGGGCATGAACGAGAGAAGAAAAGCTGAGGATTAAGCCTAAAATGAGAACAATTAACTTCACCAAATTGCCTTTTAAAATCTGTTTATGAAGTCATATTTTAAGTCATTCTAAAGACTCTAGGCAATAGGGATCAGTCACCTAACACACTAATTTTATTGTTTTTGAATAAAGGAGGATCAACTTATTAAAGCAGCAGCCGATAAGTCACCTACGAACCACTAAAGGGGACAATCATGACTTGGAAATCTTTCTGCACTTCTTCATTCTTCTTCTTCTTTTTCGCTTTCATGGCAGTTCATTTTGCCCATATGAAAACACCCGCTCAGGACCGTTATGTTGCTGGTTACACCCAAAGCGTCAAACCTTGGTACGATGCCAGTTATAAGCTTTAACGTAGAAAGAGCTTGATCCAGTTCAATTTTTTTTCATTATAAGGTGGATATCTCAAAGGGATATCCACTAATGTACCCTGTTTAAACACTGACTTATAGTTGGTGAATGTCTCAAAACTCTTCTGACCATGATAACTTCCGATCCCAGACGTACCAACTCCACCAAATGGCAAATTGGGATTGGCCAGGTGAATAACCGTATCGTTGATACAGCCTCCACCGAAGGGAATCTTGGCAATAATGTCATTTTGTTGCTCTGAATTCTCCGAAAAGAGGTAGAAGGCCAGAGGTTTTGGAAAATTCATTATATTCTTTATGGCATTTTCCAAATTATCGTAAGGGATGATTGGTAAAATGGGGCCAAAAATTTCATCCTGCATCACTTTATCCGACAAATCGACATTTTTCATGACAGTGGGCCCGATAAAATTCTCCTCTCGGTTGAGCTCCCCACCGATAGCTATTTTATCCTGTATCAAAAGTTCTTTCAGACGATCAAAATGTCGGTTATTCACAATACGAGGATAGTCGTGGGAAGACTTCACATCTAGTCCGTAAAATGTCGTGATATAGAACCTCAACCTCTCAATAAATTCATCCTGGAGTTTGGCCGGTATCAGAACATAATCAGGAGCGACACAGGTTTGACCAGCATTAAGAAATTTCCCCCATGCTACTCTTTTGGCGGCGATTTCAATGTTGGCACTTTCCTCAATCAAGCAAGGACTTTTACCACCCAGCTCTAATGTAACCGGAGTTAAATATTCAGCAGCGGCTTTCATAATAATTTTTCCAACACTGGTGCTGCCGGTAAAAAAGATATAATCAAATTTCTGTTTAAGTAGCACCTGAGTTTCTTCGAGCCCACCCTGAACAACTGAAACTTCATTTTCCTTAAAAACTTCCATGATAATGTTCTTAATGATGGATGACGTTTCAGAAGCAAACTCTGATGGCTTTACGACCACTTTATTTCCGGCCGCAATTGCGCCAATGACTGGCGATAAACAAAGCTGGAAGGGATAGTTCCAGGGAGAAATAATAAGCACAACACCATAAGCCTCAGAGTAAATAAAACTCGTCCCAGGAAACAGAGTCAAAGGAGTTTTTACCTTTTTCACTTTTGCCCATGATTCGAGATGTTTTACAGTGAAATTAATTTCTTCCAGGATAAATCCAATCTCAGTTGCATAAGTTTCAAATGCAGATTTACCCAAGTCAGCTTTTAGCGCCCGAGTAATCTCTGACTCATTACGAACAATGACCTTCTTCAATTGATTTAGTTTTTGAATTCGCATTTTGACACTAAAATGCGGATCTTCTCTGTGTGCATTTCTCAAAGTTGTAGCGACCGTCTCTAGTTGCATAACTATCTCTCTATTTTAAGATATTTAACGTAGTTTCTAATAATGGATGATTTTCTGAAGTTCTTAATTTCGGGATACTGTAGAACAAAAGAACTTTCATACATAAGGGGAATCCAAGGAAGATCATTAAACACGATCTCCTCCATTTGTTGAATAATTCGATCTCTCTGATCTGGATTGACCGTCTCTTTGAGTTCATCGTAGAGCTGATCAACCCGCTGGTTGGAGTACGCAGACTTATTCACTCCAGGAAAGTTTCTCGATACTAATAATTGAAGAATATTTTCTCCGTCGGGATAATCAAAAAGCCAGTTGTCAGTGAAAAACATCAGCTCACCAGCTCTTCCTTTGCGAATAAAATCCGGGAACGCAAGAATCTCTATTTCAACCTTGAGCCCAATAGCTTCAAGATGTTGTTTGATGAATTCGGCTTCCATTATATGGATGCTCTGATTGCCTCTGGTTGAATAGATGATCGTCGGCATTTTTTCAGGTTTATCAAACCCTGCTTGTTTTAAGTATTCTTTGGCTAGCGCAGGATCATATTTAAACCTGAAATCTTTTGCAGGAAGATACCCAGAGATACCGGGTACCAGAATTGAATTGGCCCTGAGGTTTGTATTTTGAGACAGCACCTGAACATACTTTGAATAATCAATCGCGTAAGCGATGGCCCGGCGTAGAAAATCATTTTGCCCTATTACCGGATGTTTCATATTAAAAGAAAGCCATCTGTTCGCAAGGATGGGAAAATGCTTGAGTTTGATGTCTTTTTTCTTTAACTCAGGACTTAACTCTCCATTAGAGTCATAGAGTTTGGGAATAAACGTTTTAGGAACAGTGAGAAGATCAATTTTCCTCTCCAAAAACATCGCCCATCTTTCTTCTTCCTGGGAAGTCACATAAAAACGTACTTCATCAATAAATGGAATCTTCTCTTTTGAGGAAACCAGCAATTTTTCTACGTTGGCGTATCGATCCCCAGCTGTTGGATAAAAATCCTGCCGGTAACTAGCAAACTTTTTCATACCGAAATAGTTATTAGTGAAGCCCGAATATTCGTAGGGGCCAGTGCCTACCAGGACTTTGTCCAGATTATTGTCCTGATAATCAATGATCTCCAATGGAACTGGCACGGCAAAGTTCAGCGCTAAATAATAAACCATGTTGGGTTCTGCGCGACTCATTCTGATAATTAGAGTCTGGTCATCTTCTGCCACAACCCCTTCCAGAGGAGTGGTTTTTATTTTTTTCCAATCCTCATTGATTTTTTTTCCATAATCATCAAATCCAAGGATTAAACCTGAAAAAAGACTTTTGCCGGGACTCTTGAGGCTGGCCATCGCCAATCGCTTGAACTGGTTTACAAAATCTTGCGCCTTTAAATAGCGTGGCTTCCCTTGGAATGCGGGGTGCTCATGAAATGAAATCTTTTTTCTGATTTTTATTTTTAATACGGTCCCTTTCTGCTCAATCATTGGCAAGGCTTCAGCAACCAGAGGCTGAATTTCATATGGTCGCTTCAGATAATGATACTGATAAAGAGGCTCCAAAACTTGGGCCGAAATAATGAGTGAGTCATCGCTATATGCCTTTGCAGGGTCCAAGCTATCAAAGGCATTATCTAGTGAAAGGCTTAACAGAGAAGGAGAATTCGATCCCTTCTTGAACTTTGACCAAGCAATATAACCGCCGCCAAGAGCGCAAAGAAGAACGGTGACTATAAGAATATTTCTTTTATTCATAATTTTATTTTCACTGGCTTAAAGTTATCAAAAAAAGATTGGGAAATTTGTCCTGTCACCAGTTTCGCCATCTCCTGCCCTGACCTGAAGCCAAACCCCATACCGTGGCCACTAAAACCACCAATGACAAATGTTTCCGTCAAGGCTTCAGCCTTTGTTATGTAGGGAAGTTCGTGTTCTGTGAATCCCATTGTTCCAGACCACCGGTGGATGACCTTGAAGCGAAGTTTTAAAATATCTTGTAAGTAACTTTCTAGACCGGCCTGTATATTAGAAGACAACTTTTCATAGTCACCTACTTCACCTGCCTCATCTAAAAGTCTTTTTCCACCAATTAGAAGTATCTTATCCTGGGATTTTCTCCAATAGACTCTTTCTGGTGAGTCATAGTGAAGGGAATTTGAGTCAATATCATCCTCTAACTCAACCGCCATCATCTGGGCGCGCTGTGGAGTAATGAGAGGCTTAAAGACCGGGTGAAAATGGGGGAAGTATCCATTTAAGGCAAGAACCACTTGTTTGCACTTTATGTTATTGTACTCGGTAGATACACCTTCTTGAGTGATTTCAAAGGCAGACAGATTTTCAATGATCTGAATTTTCCTTGAAGCCAATATTGTCTTAAGGCTGGTCAAAAGCTGAACGGGATTTATCTTATATTCCGGACCACTTTCATAGGCCCCCATAAACTTCCCTCTTAGGCCCGCTGCCAGCTCTTCAGCTGACTTCCATTTAAAGTTAAAATCATCAGGTTTAAATTCAGAAGCACTCCAATCAGAGTTTTGCTGCTGGCTTTGAAAGAGCGTGAGGGAGGTTGTTTTTTCAAACTTAATCTCCGGAGATGACTTAAGAATGTTTTGGTAAACTAAATCGAGGGACTCTTCAGCAAATTGACGAATATCGAGAGCGCGGTCTACGCCCCAGTGCTGAGTGAGACTCTTATAAAAGGTGGCACTTCCTTTGGTCAAAAAACCAGCGTTCCTTCCACTTGCTCCAGCGCCCACGTGAGATCTTTCCAAAACGATAATTTTTAAATCTGGTTGGAATTCAGATAGCCAGTAAGCGGTGGACAATCCAACATACCCACCGCCGACGATTACAACATCAGCCGTCATATTTGGGGTAGAAAAATTGTGGGGCCTAAACCAGTGGGAGGTAGTCATTAGGTATTTTCCTTACTATTTATAAGGAAAATAATAACTCAGAGACTCGGGGCTTAGGAAGCTTTCTTCGGCTTTAGTTCCGGATAAAAATCTTCTTCATACTCGCTCTTGTACTTAAGAAATATTTGGTAGTTCCCAAACTCAATTTCAGACATCATACCAATCTGTTCATCTAATGAACGCTTGAAGCACATATCAATGAAATTCAATTGAAATGGCCCTAGACCGGTAAAGAAATCCTCGTTAAGAGGGGTTGTTTTCAGAAGGTCTTTAATGCTTTTTGCGTGGTACATGAGGTTCTACTCCTAAATCTCATTACTCTTATCGGAAAATTGCTGAATAGGGTTAAGGTTCTTTCAATTTTCTTTCACAAGGCAATTACAAGAGCTTATGATTTGTACCTGACTGTATCTATCAATGGAGACCAGGTACTTGACCTATCAACTCTTCTTTGTCTTGAATTTTTATTTGATCTTCCTAGTGATGAAAATCACCAGCTGGTCTTTATTGACACATAAGCAGCGCCCCAAACTTTTGCCTTTTTTATTCACGACCCCACTGCTCTCGGCACGAGCGTATGCTCAAACCAGATTTCATAAGGCCCCCCTCCTCCTCACGATTTTTAAATTTCTCCTCAGTCTATTTTTCTTATTCTGTGTCATTTTTGTCGCCAAGAATTTTCTTCAACCCTTAAATTACGCGAAAATGATTTTGATTTGCCCCATGATCTACCTCTTCACTGAAGTCTTGGGTAGCCTGGGTCAGTTACTTTTTTATCCGGCCTCTCGGGGGATACCACCCATTCACAGACATCCACTTCAGGCGAGCTCCCTTGGGGATTTCTGGGGACGAAGATGGAATTTCTGGGTTCGAGACTGGTTAGTTGATATTAGTAAATCCTCTCGAAAGAACCTGGCAAAAAAACTCCTTCTGACATTTTTTGTCTCCGGCATCTTTCATGAATTATTGGCAAACTTTCCCCATTTCCTCTATTCGCGAGAACTCACATTTGGCAATATGACTCTTTACTTTATTGTTCAAGCACTGGGATTATGGATAGAGAAGAAGTGGTTGTCAGAACTACCCATGTTTTTTAAACGCGTTTACTTATGGGTGGTTGTTATTTTACCTGCTCCACTATTTATAAACCGACCACTTTTAATATTTTTTGGGATTGTTGATGGATAAATTTTGGGTGAATTTTGCTTTTGAGATTGGTTTTTTCTCACTCTTGGGAGTGATCTTTTATTTTTACCAAAAACGTAAAATTATTCACTACGAAGAAAATAAAGCGCCACTTGTAATGAATTATATTATGCAAGCTTGTCTTGGTGATAAACTTGATCGGGCCCAACCAGAGTTAGATAAGCTCATTGAAGCCTTGGATGATTATCTTAATCATAAATCAACAAATCCCCCAATTTCTATGCTTAAAAAATTTGCTGAAGGACAGGATTGTTCTCCTGAATTAAAGGAAGCGATACTTGAAGGCATAAAAGAATTAAACCAGTAATTCATGAAAAGTATAAATTACATTACTCCAAGAGGGCACCAAAAGCTTGTTGATGAACTTGAGCAACTGATGAGAGTCGAGAGACCTGAAGTGACAAGACTGGTACAATGGGCCGCTAGCAACGGGGATCGCTCTGAAAACGCAGATTATATCTACGGTAAAAGAAGGCTCAGGGAGATTGACCGAAGGATCAGGTTTCTAAGTGGAAGATTAGATGCTGCCCAGATTGTTGACCCGGTTAAAACTCAAAGCATTAAAGTTCAGTTTGGTGCCACCGTGCAAACTCTCAATGAGAACGGCGAGACAAAGACATTCACTATTGTAGGGGTAGACGAAGTTGATACTGCAAAGGGCCGGATCAGTTGGCAATCTCCTATTGGAAAAAATTTGATAGGTAAATGTCAGGGCGATGAAGTCTCAATCAGGATTCCCGCTGGCGAGATGGTGTATGAAATAGTATCAATAATCTATGTAACAATTGACTGAGGTCACCATGAAAAAAACGTTGTTGGTCATATTATTCCTTTCTTCATTTTCCGCCTTGGCGTCCTTCAATGAGGTTGAATGTGAAGGCAGCGTCGGCATTAAAAGAATTTTTGTCGAAATTGAGCAGCCCTTTCCCAATACGTCGTCTTTCAGGCATGTTCAAGTCACTGTTCTGACTAATAACACTCAAGAGAACTACTCTAATGTCGTAAATTTGAACAGATACAACGGATTTAGCATCATTAACTACCAAGGGGCCGGTTTCCGTTTATCCCTTGATTTGTGGCCTGATGGTCAACCAAGATGGGGAAGAATTTATTCCGCCTCTCTTATTAGCTCCGATATCAATAATGGCATTGCCGCAACTTTGTATTGCAAGTTTCCCTACGCCGACTAAATTTCAAGTGGATACAAAGAATGACCTGTCGCGTCTTCCGTTTTAACCAGTGCCCCTGCGAAAGATTTTCCGGGAGCACATTAATCTTTTTTCGAGTTAGAATAGAATTTCCACTATCGAAGGAATGATATGGCAGTTTATAAGTTTTTATTGTGTGTCGGCTGGTTAATCACAATTCAGGCGTTCGCAGATACCAAAATGGATAAGAAAGAATCCATTAATGGTGTGTCTGTTCAGACCGGCAAACACGATGGGACCCGAATTTATCGCGGCTCCATTACTAAAATGTTTCCTTATGGAATTCAATCCGTAAAGAATAGCATCGTAAACTTCCAGGACCGCTGTAACAATTCATTTAAGAGCCGCCGTCAATACACTGAAAAATCAGTTTCATGCAAATACCATAATGAAAACTTGGTTGAGACCATTGTCGTTAAAGACATTAAGAAATCAGGTTGGGTAAAAGAAACAAACGAAACTGACCGCTTCATTCTTGGCCGTAAAGTTTATAACCGTGGAAGCTTCGGCTACTACGAGCTCGTGACAGTTCATGAAGGAAAAGACGCCCATAATAAAAAGACCGTATCAATTCGTCAAAAAATGCTGACTGACAAAGAAGCTAAAAAGTACACGAATCCTTTATTTAATAAAGACTCTGCTTTTGATGAAACAATAGGCACATTCACACTAACTGAAGTAAGTCCAAACGAGACAACATTGACTTATGAGTACAGCGCTGAAACTGAGCACTGGATCCTCAATAAAGAAGTGTCTATTCCCCAAGTTTTTGCCTCAATTAGCAAAAGTATCAATGATTTAGTTAAAACTGTAGCCGCAGAATCGTCAGTTCTAACTCGTGATCTGGCCTCAAATTAATCAAATACATGACTCATGCCCTGACTCATGATAAGTCAGAGCATGCGTTTTTTTAGAACCTACATCGAAATTTCTAATATATGTAACCTTCAGTGCACTTTTTGTCCTGAAGTTGAACGTGATAAAAAGATTCTTAATCCTGAACAATTCCGAAAAATTCTTAGAGAAGTTGTTCCTCACACTGACCAAGTATGTTTGCATCTCATGGGTGAGCCCCTCGCTCATCCGGAATTCGAAAAGATCCTCCAGATATGCAACGAAGAAAAAGCCGTCATACACCTGACAACCAACGGAACATTTTTAAGTAAGTTTGGGTTTGAAACTTTTCTTAAATCCCCTTGCTTGCGCCAAATAAATTTCTCGCTCCATAGTTTTAAGGATAATTTTCCGGACAAAGATATTCGCCCTTACTTGTTCGACATCCTTCAGTTTTCAAAAGAAGCCTTAATTCAGAGGCCAGAACTCTATATCAACTACCGACTTTGGAACTTACCAAGTACGACAGGCAGCAAAGTGGAGAACCAGGGAATAATTGATCACATAACGGAGTTCTTCCAGATATCAGTAAATGAACGCGTTGATGTCGCTTTAAATAAAAGTAAAAATCTTATTGGAAGAATTTATTTTCATTTTGATACCCGCTTTGACTGGCCCTCATTCAACGATCCAATTCGTAGTGAACATGGCTTTTGCCACGCACTGTCTCAACAAATAGGAATTCACGCTGATGGAACTGTTGTGCCTTGTTGTTTTGATAAAGAAGCGGGCATACCACTAGGCAATGTTTTAGAGCAAAGCTTTGAAGAAGTTCTGAATTCGCCAAGGCTTAAAAAAATCAGAGAGGGATTTCAAAAGCACAAACTCGTAGAGGACCTCTGCCAGCGCTGCACCTACATCACCCGATTCGACAAGAAAGTCGCCCCTACACTGCCCCTTTAAATAATAAAAAAAAAGAACTTTTCTGTTGATATACGGAAAAAGTACGCCTATACTAATTTTAAGTACGGATAAAATACGGAGACGTTATGGCGCTGACTAAAAAACAAAAAGAAGTATTGGATTTCATCACTGAATACGTAAGAGAAAATGATTACTCACCTACTCAGAAAGAGATCCAGGAATTCTTTGGCTTTAAGTCACTGGGTTCCGTTCAGGACTATATCAAATATCTAACCAATGGTGGATACCTCTCAAATGACTCTCATTCCGTTCGTGGTCTCATGCCTTCCACTGTTCAACAGAATACGGAAGAAATTCCTCTTCTGGGATCTATTGCCGCCGGGGTTCCAATAGAGGCAATCGAAAACAGCGATAAAATCAGCGTACCGATGCACATGCTTGGAAAAGGTCAGTACTACGCCCTTAAGGTAAAAGGTGAATCAATGATAGATGATGGAATCCTTAGTGGAGACATCGCTATTATCAAGCACCAGTCTCAGGCAGATAATGGTCAAATTGTGGTTGCGGTTGTTGATAATGAAACAACTCTAAAGCACTACTTTAAAAAGGCTAAGCAGATTGAATTACATCCGGCCAATAAGACCATGAAGCCAATTATCATCAAAGATAAAGAATGCGAAGTTCGCGGCGTAATGGTTGGTCTGATCAGAACCTACTAGTTTCACTTTTTTCGTTAACACACACAGGCTCAAGCTTGGTATTCGTCAAGGAGGACGTTTATGGTAGCACACACACTTTTTTCTAATGCTCTCGAAACTATGAATGAAACGGAATTATTTGCGAAGATTCAACTGGAACTGGTGAATCGATATCAAGTAGATCCCAATTTAGCTTCCGAAATGGCGTGGGATCTCATGGATATGCTCTCTGCCGTTGATGGCAACTTTGATATCTTCGAGAAATATTTCCTGCAGTAGAATACTTCTCTCTTACTAATTCAAAGATAATGGAACGACTCTCTGGAGTGAATGCTTCGAGCCCGGGAATTCCTTTGTCTTTTTTATAACTTATGGAGGCAATTTATGGTTACTGATCACGATCTATGGGTGAGCCGATCTCTTCTGATTTTTATGGGAAGCTTTCTTTTCTTCAGCCTTATTGGTGTTTTTTAAAACAGGTAAGCTTCTACCATTTCTCTGGAGAGCCCCTGGTCTTGGAAATATGGTTTTAAAAATAAATGTTTAATCACGATGTGGTTTTTTAACAAGAAACCACAAACGTGATCCTTGATAATAATGAAACGAATATTTTCCGGATAAAATGGTTTCCAGTCCACACCTGACTGAGAAGATTCCTGAAGCATGCTCTCGATTTGGGAAAAGTCCTCTTCCTTAACTTCCCGAAAACTCAGACCGAGCTTCTTTAAGGTGAAGCCATATGGGCAATGAAGGCATGCGGTTTTACAACACGTGCCTCTATTTTTCAAAAACTGACTGGTAAAGACAGTAAACCCATCCGAGTTTAGGTAAGTTAGTTCCTTAGACATATGTTTTCGATTATAATGGAGAAATGATTTTATGGCTTCTATTATATAGTTTGATTGCATTGGCCCAAAATGAGTCTGCTATTGATGAATACTGTTTTTCTTCCGTCGCAAGGATGAAGCAAGTTTCCTCAAGGCTGAAGTTTATCTTAGTTCCTGCAGATAAAACGCAGGAAGACAAAAATTGTTTGACTGTAAGTACACCTCCACATCGAAAGGAACTCATACAGAACTATATCAAAAGATTGGATCCTGCGGTGCAAATCGGATTTACTTCCTCTCCAATTCGCACAAACCCATGCCATATTAAAGTTGAGAGAATCCGCACAAGACAAAAAGATTCAACGGGTGGAGCTCTCACCACTAATCTCAACGCCACAATCGAGAGCAGTGAAATGCTGGGTGAATCTAGTGAGATACTCTCGATTCAGACACTCAAAGAGTTTGAACTGATCGTTAACCAGGACGCCATTAAAGGTGAATGCCGGGTCATTAATCCATCACGCTATGAAATCTCTCTCGAGGTAAGAAAAGACGCAATACCTCTTATACCGCCTGTGCCTCCAGGCACAGTCGTCATCGTTCCAGATTCGGCCCTGCAGAAGGTGCAGGAAACATCACGGCTGCAGACCACTCTACAATTAAATAGTGGTGAGCGACTTGAGATTGGAAGCACTGTAAAAAAATTAAAAGATGACGCTAACAAAATTGACTTGAACACTGGGCTCGCAATTGAAAAAACTGATGGAACTCAAAACGAAAATGTTTATTTAAGTATCAAGTAGCATCAGACGCAGGACTTATCCACAACCATTCTTACCAGGTCTTACAGTAAGATTAAGTAAGATTGAATCTCCAACCCAACCACATTGTTCAGATTATGGGGCGAGTAAAACTGATTCTGACAGTTTTGCCCCTTTGTGAATTTAATACGAGGCATACTGACACCTGTGTTTTTTGTTTTGGCTTTCTGCGAAGTAATGAGTTTTTGGGTGCTTAGAATGAATCCCGCGTAAAGGTAGTTTGGCATGTCAGTTGCTTTAATAGGAGCAAGTCAGAGGGGGATGAACTCCAAAAAAGTTCACAATAAAGTCCCTGGAAAAGGTAGCTAACCACTAAACTTTTCCCCAAATATCCTGCCACACCATTTCAATGTTCTCTCCCTCTGAAGGTTATTCAAAAAATCAAAAAAGCCCTCGCAAGAGGGCTTTTTTATTTCTGAGCCTCTTCTGACACTTGCCTCTGGTGCTCATTTGGCCTCCAAAGTCACGATGGCACCATATCCGACTGGCGAAATACAGTATTTCGGACATTTAGACAGCCTCAAGATATGGCACAAATCCTGCTTATAAGTAATTGAGCTGAGGGTGATGAACTCCACAAAAGTTCACAAAAATGTCCCCGGGATTTGAACTTAAAACCATTCAAATTTCTCACACATCCGCCACCCACCCCGTCACTGTTCCACCCTCAGCAGGTTTTCTTTCAAACTTTAAATTTTTTGTAGATAGAATAGAAAATTAGATGGCCACCCCACCCGGACTTGAACCAGGAGCAAATCCTTAGGAAGGACTCGTTTTATCCAGTTAAACTATGGGGTGAACGAATTGATCATAGAACTATTTCAACCACTCATACAAATGATAATGCTCTCCAGACATGCCAAGCGCTTCGTAAACTTGTTGTGCCTTAGCATTACTTTTATCAACGTAAAGTCTTAAGCCTCTCAGATCATTTGACTCTTCAACCATATTTCTCAGATGAGAATAGAGCTTGCGGTAGACTCCATGTTTTCTGAGTTCTGGGCGCACATAGACTGAATGAATCCATAGTACTGTTCCGTTTCGCCAATCACTCCACTCAGGAACAGTCAGTAGGCACCCCACTACATCTCCGTCAACTTCTGCCAGCCAGTACTTTCCCTTAGAGGGATCATCAAACACGGCACTGACCCCTTTATCTACAGTAGGTGGATCAAGTTTCATATTTTCTGTTTCAAAGGCCATCTTGCATTGAAATTCCGCAATTATCCCAACATCAAAGAGTAGGCCTGGTCTGATCTTAATATCCATCATTAACTCCTATTAACTTACAATGAGGCGCAGAGAATCAAGTGAGAGTTCAGCTTTATCCATCGCTTTCAGCATGTTGTCTCGATTAAATTTAAGCATCAGAATCTCAGTGGCAGAAACTGTTGGATTCACTTTTCTAAGGGCCTCCAAACGCTCAATTTCTCCATTCATGGTTTTGAGCATATCATCGCGAAATTTCTCTTTATATTGTTTGGCCCGAGCCAGACACATTTCTTTGCCCTTTTTAATACACTCCTTCAGAAAGTCCTTAGGCAGCTCTTTCATCTGGGCGCGTCTTTCAGAGTCAATGGTTCCCGTGTTCTCATCAATAAACTTTTTAGGAAGTTTTTGTGTGAGGTCTGCGAATTGAGAGTTAAGCAAGACTCTGAGGGGAGTCGGTGGGAAATACTTCTGAAGCTGTAATTTCTTATCTGCGATACAACTCAATAAAAAGTAGCCCTCAAATAAAAAACTCTCCTTAGATGAAGTCGTCCATGAGGCAATCGTCACGTTCCCCATTTCCTTTGAAGAAATGTAGTCCATAATCCCCACGACCATAGGATGATCCCAACTTAAAAAAGTGATGTCCTCACGTTTAAGTGCATTTTCTCTCTTAAAAGTGATCGTCATCCCCTCGTTATCAAGACCAGGAAAGTGGGGAATATACATGTTGTCACTAGGTCTAATAAAGAAGGTGAAGGGATCATTCATGTCTTCAGTGTCTACACCAAGCTGATTAAAAATATTAAGCATGAAGTCTTTAAGATCGTTGGAGTCATCTTGAGCTTTAAGTTCTGCCACGAAGGCCATCGCCTTTGAGTGATTGAAAGAATTGAATTCAATCAGCTGATCTTGCCCTTCTTCTAATTTTTTTTCAATTTCCTGATGAAGTTCTTGAGTCGTTTTCAAAAACTTTGCGAACTCTTTTTCTGGAAAATCTCCGGCTTCAGCGGAATCAAGCAAAGCCTTCAGCTCTTCTCGTATAGTTGCGTAGAGTTCAGTACCTCCACGAGGAGAAGATTCAAAGGCATTAAATCCTTCGTGATACCATCTCATTAAAAGCTCATCACTGGATTTTTCAACATACGGAACATGAATCTGGATATCATTCTTTTGCCCAATACGGTCCAGACGACCAATCCTCTGCTCCAAGAGATCGGGCAGTTTAGGGAGATCAAAAAGAATGAGATGTTTGGCGAATTCAAAGTTTCTTCCCTCAGATCCAATCTCAGTTGAAAGAAGGATGTCCGCTCCGCCAGGCTCAGCAAAATAGGCGGCCTGACGATCTCGGTTCATAAGGTTCATGCCTGAATGAAAGAAAGCGACTTTTGCCGTGGTTTTATCTTTAAGAACTTTTTCCAGCTCGACCACGAGGTCCTTATCATGACAGATAAGCAGAGTTTTATCGGCTTTATTGGCCTCAACAAATTCGGCCAGCCATCCTGATTTTAATTCAAAAAGTTTTTTGTCCGGGTTTTTAGTTTTACCTAATTTCACCGGATAATGATGGAGAACTCTTTTCGGGAAGAATTCCTGAAACGTTGCCATGGTTTTGCGAGTATTTCGGAAATAGATCCGACCTGTTCCATGTCGATCAACCAGCATCTGCAGGGCCTTCTCTTTATCCAGCCCTTCAGCTTCCACACCCAGTTTCTCTTTGAGTGATTTTTTATCTGCAGCAGTGAGTGCCTTGCCTGAAATTAATTTATTGGCCAGATCAGAGACGGGTTTATACCCCATGGTCTCTTCTATGAACTGGTTAAAGTCATGAAATCGATTCGAATCTAAAAGGTGTAGTCTGGCGTAGTGACCCGCAAGACCCAAAATTTCCGGGGTTCCTGAAAGAAGAAGAACTCCGGGAGTGTCTTTGGCCAAGGCTGCCACGAAATCATATTCTTTGGATGAGTTATCTGGTGCCCAACGCAGTTGGTGGGCTTCATCGACAATAAGCAAATCCCATTTGGAATCCATCGCCTGTTCCATCAGCCAGTCTTCTTTCATGAGATATCTGGTAGAGGCAACAAACAGTTGTCCGTCCTCAAAAGGTTGATCGCCTTTTTCAATTCCAGATTCATGGTTGATAGTCTTAAACGTTAACTGAAACTTACGGAGCATCTCTACAAACCACTGGTAAACCAACGAATCAGGCACCAGAATCAGCGCTCTCTCGACTCTTCCTGTGAGAATCAAATGATGCAAAATAAGACCTGCTTCAATGGTTTTACCTAAACCAACTTCATCAGCAAGCAGAACTCTCGGCCGGCTTCTTTTACTGATCTCACTCGCCACATACATCTGGTGAGGAATAAGATTCACTTTGGGGCCCGTGAATCCACGGGTTGAAGAAATGAATAATTTTCTTTGATGAAGAAGAGTTTCGTAGCGCATTTTAAAAAAATCGCTGGTATCAATATTCCCGGCAAAGAGTCTTTCCTCAGGTTTAGAGAAGGAAAGAGTATCGGCAAGTTGAGTCTCCGAAAGAGTTTTTCCATCCCCAACGTAGGTGACAAGGCCAGCGGCTTCAGAAAGTGATTCAACAATAAATGTCTCTCCGTTTTGACCTTTAACTTCATCCCCTTGAACAAAACGAATTCTTCTTAAAGGGGCGGTAGAGGCACCATACTTACGGTCAACTTTTGCGGCAGGGAAAAAACAGGTGACTGTCTTTCCCTCTACTTCAACAATGACTCCTAAACCCAATTCAGGCTCAGATTCCGATATCCAGCGTTGGCCAATGATGAACTGCTTCATCTCCCCTCCAGGCAGTGACAAATCCACAAGTTTGAACCAAGATATTAGCAAATGCTACTTAGGGGTAAAAGCTTATGATGAAAAAATCTTTGATTGTTTTGAGTTTAATGCTCATATCCATAAACATAATAGCTTCAACTGACGAAATAAGCACCGGGCCATGGAGATTTGTCCTCCAAACCAACAATGCGGACATCCCATTCCTAATCGATTTTAAATACAAGGGCGAGAAGCTGGTGGGTGTTCTTCATAATGGGAAGGAAGCGATCAACCTTAAAGACATCACATTTGTTAAAGGCGAAATTTCGATTCCGCTTCAAAACTATGAACTTTCCCTGCAATTAACCCCAAAAGACAAAGATACGCTCGTCGGCAACTTAGTAAGACATAACAAGAATCCCATCGTAAAAACTCCCGTTATTGGCGTTCATGGCATTAAGGAGCGATTCACTGCTCTCAAGGAAGCTCCTACTGTTGATATCACTGGCAAGTGGGCACTGGAGATGAAAGATGAAAAAGATCAGACGACTCCGGGAATAGGGATCTTTGCTCAAAAAGATGGGCGTTTCACTGGAAGCATTCTGACTCAGACTGGTGATTACCGCTACCTTGAGGGATATGTCTCCGCCAATAATTTTGAAGCCGCTAGCTTCGATGGGGTTTATAACTACGTCTTTAAGGGAAATTTAAAAGACGGCAAAATGCAAGCTGCTCTTCTTTCAAACTCCACCACACAAATTACTGGGCAACTAGACGCGAAGGCAGAATTACCCGACGCCTATAAGCAAACTGGAATTAAAGAGCTCAAATTTATATTTCCAGATCTTAAAGGTCAGAGCGTAACTCTGAATCATCCTAAATTTAAAAATAAACCGGTTATCGTACAAATTTATGGTTCATGGTGCCCAAATTGTATCGATGAGATGAACTACCTCATCCCTTGGTATAATAAGAATAACAAACGTGGCATTGAAATCGTGGCCCTGGCGTTTGAGCGAAGTTTGAGTATTGAAGAAGCGACTAGACAACTTCTAAAAGTTCAGAAAAAACTCAACGTTCCCTACGTCATCCTTCAAGCGGGGTCTACCGCTGAAGATAAGCCCTCAGATAAACTCCCCGGGCTCACGAATTTCATTTCATTTCCGACAACAATTTTTCTGAACAAAAAGCACGAAGTTGTTAAAGTTCATGCGGGATTTAACGGCCCTAGTACCGGAGAATATTTTGAAAAATGGAAAGTTGAATTTAATCAAACCATAGACGCTCTGGTAAAATAAAATGTTTAAAACGGTGGGCCTTCTACTATTATCCAATATTTTCATGACCTACGCGTGGTATGGGCACTTAAAAACGCTGGCCGGTAAACCCATCTGGATAGCCATTGGTGTCAGTTGGGCAGTTGCTTTTTTTGAGTATTGTTTTCAGGTTCCGGCAAATCGAATTGGATTTACTCATTTCACGCTACCACAGCTCAAGATCATACAAGAAGTCATCACCATGTCGGTATTCTGTGTGTTTGCCGTGTACTTCATGAAAGTTCCACTGAATCGAAATTTTTTCTACGCGTCTCTATGCTTGGTAGGCGCAGTGTATTTTATTTTTAGAAAATAAAATTAGTCTTCCTGCTTGGATTCATCATCCTCGGCTTCATCGGCTTCATCTGACTGACCGTAGTCGTTTTCATCGGTCTTGAGACTCTCATTTTCATCAACAGGCAATGGAGATTCAGAAGTGTTCATCCCTGGAGTTGGCAGGAGCCCCTCGGAAGCTGAATCGTCGCCAGAGTTTTGCGCGTAGGCCCTGGCAGCACCATGGACATAGACCAGCTCCCCACCTGAACTCCCAGTGTTGTAGACCAGATAACATGAGAGAAGACTTACAAGACAAACGACAAGTTGAGCCAAAAATTGAATTTGAGATTTAAGAAAAAATGCTGCAATTGATAAAACAAGAGCAATCACTGTAGAGCCAACAAAAATTTCTGCCGCTTCTTCATGCTCGTGAATCAATTTTTTATCTAATACTTTCTCCACCGAATGTTCTTCGTCTTCACCTGTTTCAAGCGCCAAATACCCAGTCGCTGTTGTAGCAATTTGCAGGCCGATTATAATGAGCCACGTCTTATGTGACATCTTGTTCGTCTTAATCATGAAAGCGAAGACTAAAATAAGTAGAGGGACGATAAAAGTCAGAGCGATAGGAAAATGTACGATAATTGGATGAAATGGAACTTGCATGTGCCCCTACTGAAAAGATTTGTTCAATTATAAGTAACGCCGAAACCTTATGCAATCTGCTTATAAAGTAAGTTTTTGCATGCTGTTGAAAAATTTCGAAGTGTCAAAAAAACGTCATTTTTCGTTTTTCAAAGAAAAAATTGTCTCCTATGTACTCGGGATCTAATTCTTGCCTTACATCCTCTCTCAATTCTGAAAGCAAATGTTAGATAAAACAGGATCTTACCGCTGTAAAAAAGTTGGCAATCAAATTCGAGACTGTTTTAATTTTCAGAACACATTTACACACACCCACCTGTAACAAGGAGAACTAAGGATGTCAGTTCGACTAAACAGTCATTTGTCAGATAAGCAGCTTCATGCTCTTAAGGACAAACTTTTAGCTGAAGCAGAGCGTATCAGAACCAATTTCCAACTCAAAAAAAATGAGTACGAGAATAGTTCTGCCACCGGCGCCAAAGATGAAGTCGATTCGGCCAACGACAATATTTTGCTCGCTGCCGATATGCGCTTCTCTAACCGCGAAAGTCTTTACTACAAAAAAATTACTAAAACTTTAAGTAAGATTGAAACTGAACAATATGGCATGTGCGATGAGTGTGGGGATCCAATTACCTACACAAGATTGATCGCTCGCCCTACTTCAGAGATGTGCATACTTTGCAAGGAAGAGTCTGAGAGAGAAGAATCTCAAAACTTTTTTGAACGTCGCTCAAAATCTCTTGGCCGCGAAATGAGTGTCAGCGCTGGAACACATTAAAAAATGATCGAATACGTCGTCGAACATAATCCAGACGACCGCACATTAAAGAAAGCCTCCCAAATCTTACGAAATGGGGGGCTTATTTGTTTTCCCACAGAAACCAACTGGGTCGTCGTAGCTGATCCCTTCAATAAAGATGGTGTCGATAAGCTTTACCGCCTTCGCCACGTGGACGATACCAAACACTTTACAGTTCTCTGTGAAAGCTTTCACATGGCCCAAGAAGTCTCACACATAGACGACTCCGCCTTCAGACTGTTAAAAAAAATTGTTCCCGGTCACTACACATTCATTTTTGAAGCCAAAAAGAAAATTACAAAATACTTAAAAGCCTCGAGAACCGACAAAGAAGTTGGAATAAGATTCCCACCGGTCAATCTGTGCCGCCATTTTCTAGCGATACACGGTGAGGTAGTTATTTCGTCTCACCTCACTCACGAAATGCTGGGGCTAGAAGAAGATGGAATTCCCCTTTATGGGGCGCTGATTGATGACTCCTGCGGCAACAAAATTGATCTTGTTCTAGATCCGGGAGAATATGAGTTTATTGGTAACTCAACCACAATCGTGGATTTTACCAGTGGCGCCCCCGAAGTCATTCGCGAAGGCGCAGGCCCTACCAACTTCTTTAAGTAATCACTTTGCCAGAGGCGGGAATTGAAACGCAGGGCACGTCTTTCTAATCAAAGCATAAAGCTCTTCATCTTTTTGAAACTTTAGTCTCGTGCAAGACCACTCACTGGAAAGATATCCTTCCTGACCATGAGGGATATAAGACCCGTAGTCATATTGCCAGATATCCTCTGATTTAAGCTTACAAACTTGCTGTTTACCGTTCACGATAGCCTTAACAGGAACAAGATTCCCAGGCTTTCTTTCGTCGTTATTATAAGTCACTTTGGATTCGATAAATAAACCTTCACCTTGATAAGTAAAATCCGTATCAGGAAAAGTTCGTTTATTAGTTGGCCGCACTTCCACTTGGTTTTTGGCAGGAATTTCTTTGGCCGCGCCTGAAACCACCCGACCACTCTTACTGTCGACAATAATTTCCTCTCCAGTTGTGAGCTTCATGATTAGCTTGTCATCTCTTTTCTTAACCGAAGGAACATTCTTTCGAGGAAAAAACGTGAGCTGGGTCATTCTCAGATCAGTCGAGATAAATCTTTCTTTTAACTTTTTATTTTCAAATTCCTCGCGTACAGGCATATCAACAATTTCAAATACGCTTTCTTTGCCTCTGCCCTCAAATGAGTCAGAGTAACTTCTTTTTGGGTACATTGCTTCCATTTCTTCACTAGGGTACTCCACGCCTTCTTCAACATATGAGTAAGACTTCCCCATCCTATCAGCGTCAATTCCATAACCACCTACAACACGATGCTCTTTATCTTCACCATTTTGCTGATAGGTAATATCAAGCGAAACTCCATTATCATAATCGGAGAAAGCGCTTTGTGAATATTTCTGTCTCTGAGTTCCTTTTTGATTTCCGGAACAGTAATCTTTTTCAGTAACGCGATTTTGATCAATCACCTCTGAGGCTTCGTAAGGGGCCAGGACTTCATCGAGGAGCTGAGTGTTTTTCATTTGTTCACATTTGTCACACTTGACCTTGCTGTTAACTTCCTCAGAGATGTTAACCACATCATCAACTTTGTTCACGGTCGTGATAAGTTTTTCCTTCAAGATCACATCTTCAACGGCTTTCCCCTGGTCAAGCACCTGTACATTTTTTGTCTTCGCAATTATTTTTTCAGTTTTGTTCTCTCTAACTGCTGCGACTTTCTTTTTTAAATTCCCACACATGGGTGTCTTAGACTGAAAGGATCCAACCTCACAAATGTCATGCACCAGTGCAAACATTTCATCGGCAACAGGACTCATCGATTCACTTGAGAGATCTTTCGCCAAATCCGCCACAACCTTTCCACTGGCCTGAAACTTCTTCTCACATTGGGAAAAAGCACTATTCTTTTGTTCCTTAGTCTTAGTCTCGATACATAACCCCACTCCAAACAAAACAGGCTGACAAAGCAGCTGGCCCTCACCACAGCTCTTAGAAAGAGCTTGGTAAGCGGGATTGGATTTTAATGGAGAGCTACAAAAAGTTTTCTTTTTGCCTTGAGTAGTGACCGTTTTCTTCTGGCTGGGCCAGCCGGCGTAAAAACAATCATATTTGCCAGCAGCATACGCTTCAGTGATAAAAGAAAAACGGGCCGAAGAAGTCAAAGCTTCCATATCATTCTCATTTTTGAGAACTTCTTTCACAAACTCTTTATAAATTGTGAGCATCTCGACTTTTTGTTTTGGATTGAGTTTTTGATATTCCTGAAAAGTCAGAAAATTTCCTGCCAAAGCAAATGTGGGAAATGCTAGAATGAGTAGAGCAATAAATTTCATGCTGTCCGCCTTTGGAAGCTTATCGGCTCGCCAGCGGGACAAGATAAACAATGGATTACCTGAGTATTATGCTAAGAACTTTTGCCTTTTGTCTGCTTCCTGCCTGTGCCCTCTTTATCGGGGACTTAGGCCATATTTTCTCGGGGATGGCGATCTATCCCGGAGATCAAGGACCGCGCCTGGGTGCTGTTCCTCTTTGGGTTTTCATAGAGTTCTTTCTGGCCTCTCTGATCTTAGTATCCACCTACTCTTTCAAGGCTAAAATACTAAAATTCAAGGATCCTAATCCTAAACTGTCTTTCGTTTTATTAAATCTACTTTGGACGCTCTTCATTTATCTTGGAACTTCTCTTTCAGAAAATTATCTGTACCCGAAATTCATTATGCTGGCCTTAATGGTCTTGGCCCAGCTCTTTTATTTAAAGATGAATGATCTTCCCTCAATGGCCGATATTATTTTAGTCATGACCGGTGGTTGGGCGACTGAATACATTCTGGGCCAGACTCAAATTTTTGTTTATCTACCTAATCCATCAATCATCTCCACTCTGCCCGCATGGCTTCCTTTGATCTATGCCAGTGCCGCCATGTCAGCAAGAGTGGGCGGAAAATACCTAACGAAGATCTAATCAACGTCCTATAGCGAATGCATCCTGATAAGCGCGGTCCATGTCCTTCTGGAGGAATTGGTCTCTTTCAATTCCCATCAGGTCACGTCTTTCAATATCACGAGGAATGAGAAAATACATGCTGACGGGAAGGAGATAACAATCTTCATTTTGTTGGTACTCATGATATCTCGCGAAGGTATTAATCATTCGGCATGTGCGCTTACTTTGAATAAAGATATCAGTCCACGCCTTGGTGAGCGCCGGTCCCTTAGCGTAACGACGATCAAGGGTTCTCATTGTATTTCCAACATAAGTCATAGGTGTGACATGAAACCACCAATGAAAATTATAAGTTCGTATGTAACGATTGGTGAAAAAGAGAAAGAGTTTCATTGAATTCAAACCCGAGCGCTTAAACTCCTCATAGGCCCAAACATGGGCGCGATTGAAACACTGCCCGTCTTGAGTATAACCTCGCCTCATTTTATTGAGGACACTAAGCGCAGAGTTATAATCTTTCAAGATAGATGGTTTATATGGAGGAAGACTTCGGACCCCTTCTTCATCATCCTCACTTATTCCAGTGCTCTGAGCAGAAATGATATAATATTTTTCATCCAGGACAATCTCAATATTCAAATCAGCCTTGCGGCCTATATCCAAAGCCCTTACCAGATCTCTATCTCTATAATCAATAAATCCAACCCTCCCATTATCAAATTTAACGATGTGAAACTGTTTCACTTGTCCATAATCAATCGAATGAATCCTTGATGTGAATGTTACCGCCATTGCCGTTTGAAAAATGGTCAAAAGAAAGAAGAACAGAGCAAAATATTTCATGCATCCTCCCTTACGAATTTTTAGAACAATAACTGTTAAAGTTTTATAATTAAAGTTTGACTGCTTCATATCTTTTCTTGCAGCTGCTTTGTCATGTGCGCTTCGGCAGGAGCAACGACGTTATGGTGATTTAAAGGGCCTTGTGGTTATTATCTTTTTTGTGGATAAAGATTGCTCTCATTGTATTTACAGTTTTTTTTCATCAGTATTTACTGCCTCCAAGGAAATTTTCAAAGGAGTATATTATGAAATTTCTACTTGCCCTATCAGTTCTAGCTACGACTTCAGTTTTTGCACAACCAAACGGCGACCATGGAAGAGACAAAATCAAGTGTTATGAATCAGCCCAGCAAAATGGGTACGGAAAACCAGCCTTTGTTTTTGAAGCAGAACGCCGTGGTCCACCAACTTTAAATGGACACATTGCTCTCGTCTATCCAGATTATATTAAGCTGGAATCAGATGACGGTTGTCTTGAAACTAATTGGAATCCAGGTTCAACGAGTACCCCTGAACGTAAATTTAAAGCTTGTTTAGGTGAAGGCCAGGAAATCGGTCGCCTTGTTCCAGTGGAAATTGAATTCCAAGAAGAAGAAGATACTTATTACTGCGAAAGAGATCTCCTTCGCTATCTTGGCGATCATGATGATATGAAATAAAAGGTTTTGAGATTCCGGGAGTGCTTCGGCACTCCCTCTTTTTTTATTTTTTAATTATTGTCGATTGAATGCTTGTTCGTAAGCTTGACGTAATTCACCAGATAAAAACCTTGTCTTGTCTTTACCATTTTCATCACGCAGACGGATATCTCTGGGTTGCCAGTAGTACATGCTCACCTGCATCAGGTAACAATCTTCAGACTGCTGATTGTTCCAAAAAGTAGAAATCTTATCAATCTCTTTGCACTGACGGTTAGTTTTCACAAAGTGATCCGTCCAGGTCTTCTTATCTAAGGGCAATGACGTATAACGGCGGTCCATTACAACCTGCAAAATCTCTTTCCCCTCTTTGGCATGTACCAATGGAGAAACATGAAACCACCATCCAAATCGGTAACGCATTATATATTTCTTAGTAAAAAATAAAAAAATCTTTTGTGAATTGAGCCCCGAACGTTTGTACTCTTCATAGGCCCAAACATGGGCCATATTAGTACATTGGGCTTCATCCAAGTAATCAGACCTCATAAGGTTATAGAGTTTATAAGCCTCACTTTGATTTGGAAGGACAGTGGGAGTGTAATTCGACTCGGGTGGGACAGAAGGTATGAAGTAGTTTATTTGATCCTTCTTGCTCTCGGTTTGATCTTTAAAGATCACCTGCCCATTGCTTAAATAAATCAAATCATTATCAACAGCTTCAATCATGGGCAATTGGGAAACTGCCAGGACTGGAGCTGCAACAGAAAATAGAATACTAACAAAAAATAATTTCATAAAATTAAAAACAGAAGGATCCTCCGGGAACCTTCTGTCTATACTTTAAAACTTGTTAATCGCAGTGAGGCACACCCAAAAGCCCATTGTTATAATTATCTAATATGGTTTTTTGAGTATCCATCTGTCCACCAAGCGTTGTGCTATTGTGAACGAAGCCGGATCCTACTGGCATGATGACTAGTGAGCCAATCAGAGTATTGGCCGCATTAATAGCGTTGGTAACCGCCACAGGAGCGCTTGCGCCTGCAAGAATGTTTAAATTAGCAGCAATCAATTGATGCGCAAGACTTTGTAGGGCATTTCCCCCTGCCGGAGTCGTATCAAAGATAGTGGCCAGTTGAGCCGCAGAGTAATTGACAGTCCCAAGAGTCATTGTCCCCGGAACTAATACTGGAACCTGAGCTTCGCCTGCAGGAGCGCTACCCCAGTAGCCCTGCGTTCTGGTACAACCCTCACTACCGCCAGTCGTTCCGCCAGAAGTTCCACCTGATGTTCCGCCGGTTGTTCCACCAGTAGTTCCACCACCGGTTGTTCCTCCACTGGTTCCACCCTCTTGCCTGTTTCCAAAACGGATATGCATCTTAGATGTTTTCCCTCGTAACGTAACTCTTACGCAATCAGGAGTGGTAGGTATCCATGGGGGTGTAGCCTCTGGAGCAACTTCACATACACGGTATTTACCTACTGGTAAATTTAGAAAGGAGAAATAACCATCCAGATTTGTAATCCGCTCCATATCCAAATCTGGATCTGTTTTAGATTCTAAGACAATTAAAAACCCTGGAAGACGAGGCTCGTTATTATCGACCCCATCACCATTAAGATCATTGAATTTATAACCATTGATACTACCAGCGTGGACATGCAAGAGCATGAAAAAGCTCATGAGCAAAAATAATATTCTAGTCATTTTGTTCTCCTTTATTAATCGAACATAGGGCGCATCAAAGACTTACCGATACTAATCAAATGTTAATGTGACCGAAATTTAATTTGGTCTCAAGAACTTTCAGTGACTCGCTAATTCCATCTTCCAAGGCAGCGCATGCGTCTGGACAGCATTAATGGTGTAGGAAAATATCCACTGGCGAAAATCAAGGAGGAATAATGAATAAGCTCGCCATACTCACATTCATTTTGCACACATCATCTTCGATGGCATGTGAGGGATTTCTTCCTCCGAATAAACTTTCTCTCCCTGTGGGCCATAACAGTGGTCTCTCTGAATTCCAATATGAAAATGTGATTAAGAAGGTGGAGAACATTTATGCACCTATAGCAAAAGAACATGGCGCGATTCTAAAACTAGACAGAAAGTGGGAAAGCGGAACAGTTAATGCCGGAACATACCGTGATGAAAGAGACACACACTGGCATGTAAGCCTCTATGGAGGACTGGCACGTCATCTCTCTATGACAGAAGACGGATACGCATTGGTTCTTTGTCATGAAATTGGACACCACATCGGCGGCGCTCCCAAGAAAATTATTAATGAGAAGCCCTTCTGGGCATCCACTGAAGGCCAGTCAGATTATTGGGCGACTCTAAAATGCCTTCGCCGGGTCTTCCAAAGCGAAGATAATGATTTGGCAATAAGAAGACATGATGTTCCGTCTTTTGTGAGCAAGGAATGTAAAAATAGTTTTCCGGAAAAAAAAGAAAATTCACTTTGTATCCGAATCGCCATGGCCGGCAGAGCTGTTTCGAAAGTTAGTGCAGACTCCAGAGTTGCACCATTTCCTGAATTTAGTACTCCCGATCCTGCAGTTGTCCCTCAAGTCTTTGACAAGCATCCCGTTCCTCAATGCCGACTTGATAGCTATTTCCAAGGGGCCTTGTGTTCCAAGAGTTTTAAAGTGAGTGTTTCACAACATGATGAAGTGATAGGAACTTGTCATCCAGAGAGCGGTTATCAAATCGGGACAAGGCCACTCTGTTGGTTCAGACCATCAGTGGCAGAATAGGCAAAAAAAAAAGCCAGGGCGCGAGACCTGGCTTTTTAAAACGTATAAATTTTTTGGTGCCCGGTGAGGGACTCGAACCCCCACGCTCGCGCACTAGGTTCTAAGCCTAGCGTGTCTACCAATTCCACCAACCGGGCATTGATCTATACGAGAGGTGATATATTCTTTGAAATGAAATTATTTGGCAAGACTTTTATGCAGCTTTACCGGGTGTTCCTGGCGTTTTGGGCGCTGCAGCCTTCACTTTCTCAGCATCTTTTTTCATTTTATCTATCTGATTCTGCAAAGACGTCTTATCTAGGCGCAATTTATTGGTCTCTTTTTTCATTTCGGCCATTTGATTGCGGGTCTCAACTAGGTCCTGAGTGAGTTTTCTGACGTTGGCCTCAAGATGGGCTGCCTTTCCTTTAGTACTGGGCTCTTCAACGATGGCATCTTTTTTCTGACCCTTAAGCGCTTCCTGAAGTTTGAGTTCAACGTCCTTTCTGCGCTGCTGACCTTCATTAAATTGTTTTTCCAGAAATTCGTATTGTGCCTTAAGCTTCTTCATGTCCTGCTCCTGTTGCTGGACATTCAAATTCGACACAGTCTCTCTCTTAATATCCTGAGCTTCTTTTTTGAGTTGCTGCTCAAGTTTTGATTTATCTACTTTAAGTGCATTTATAGCAGCTGCATCACTCGCCACTCGCTCCTGATACTTAGTTGTTTCTTTCTTCGCCATTTCAAGTTGATTTTTCATCTGATTGGTAAGTAATTGCAAACGCTTGTTATCATCTTTTAAGAGATCATCCTCACCTTTAACAACTGGCTTCTGACCGATCTTGCTTTTATAAATCTCAATCATCTTCTCATGATTAACAATCTGCTTTTCAAGGTCTCTTATCTTTTGCGCCTGATTCTGAGTTTGATTATTGGCCATCGCCTTACTCGCAGCAGCCAATTTGTCATTGATGCTTTTAATTTCTAAATCTTTCTGCTCAAGAATTTTTGTAAATCCTTCTTTAGCTTTAGTAATCATTAGATCTTTTGACTTCGCTACACGATTTAGCTTTTCCATTTCCTGGGCCACAAAAGTTTCTTTCTGACTTGTTTCAATTTGCAGTTTTTTCAATTGAACTTCATGGTCCCTGGATTCCTGCAAAAACTTGGCTTCTTTCTCCATTAAAGCTGCGAGCTTTTTGGTATCCTGCTCCGACAGAGTCTTCTGACTATTCATTTTCTCAAGGATCTGCTCTTTAAAAGCATTATCTAATTTAGCAGCTGACTGCTGGGCCATAGTAGGCTGTGTTTCAGCCGAGGCTTGAACTGCCTTGCTATGAATTTCTGCCATCTTCGCTTTGGAATCTTTAAGAATTTTGACTTCCGTCATCAATGTTTTAATCTTATTTTTAAGATTTTCATTCTCTGCATTGATGCCGGTTATCTTGAGTTCCAGCAATTTTTCATTGTCTTTGGGAGCTTCCGTGGAATTTTTATCATTCCCAACGAGAATATTGAATTTGGTATCAATTTTTTTCGTCGTATCCTTAATAATCCGAGGAATTTCGACTTCCTTAAACGCTTCGAGGTCTGATTCGCTAATATCATTAACGCTCTTGTTAAGTTTTAAAGCAAACTCTTGAAAACTGTTTTTTATAGCGTCAGGCAAATCACTTTTAAGGGATTTAATCTTCAAGACATCATCACCCTTAGTCTTACCCTCAATACCAGATGACACGCGGTAGGCAAATTTCTCAACATCAAACGATTTATTGCCAGCGATCCTGAATACTTCCTCTTCCTCTTCGATCTTACCCTTAATTAAATTTATAATTTCATCTTCAGTTTCAGAGCCGCTTATAGTCTGGACAAAAGGAGCTTCTTCTTTGCCACCACTAATCGTCTGCTTGTGCTCCTCCTCCTTGGGACTAGGTGGAAGGACAACTTTATCTGAAAAATCATTAAGGGGCGGATCATTGACTTGAAAAGATGTAATCCCTTCAGTTGGATAACTCGTAATGCTGGCCGCTGCCGAGAGATCGTTAAACAATAATCCACGATTTTCAGCTTTTATTCTTTCATCTTTGGTCCACAGGCCCGTGATGACTGTTTTATTAACTTCCCTTAGCAAAGTGAAATCAAAAAAATCACTCGATTGAACAGCTATATTGAGCAGATACTTTTCAGCTTGTTTAGAAATTGTACTCGAGAGACTTGAAGTAACGTCTTCTAAGATTAAGTCTTTGGTAAAAAAGTGGAGTTGGACACCAAAAACATCCTCGAAGTACCCATAGGTAACTTCAATAGGCATCCCCATTTTTCCCTTCGTCTTAAGACCGGTCAAATACATGACGAGGTGATCAAAGAAGGTTTTAATTGAAAGACCGCTAATGCCATCGAGGTAGGCACTTTGGACCATTCGATCGAGGTATTCACCCGTATTAAAAGGGTTCGTAATTACAAAGGACCCTTTCTCTTTGAAAGTTGGGTAATTGTCACCGAGGGTAATCCCGCCAAATTCCTGAAGAAACTTATCCAGGATAAATGCGCCAAGACTATTGCGCATCCACAGCTCATCTAAAATAAGCTTTCCGTTAGAAACAACAAAGTGCTGGAGATCCTCCACAGGAGTCAGAGATATGATCCTAATATCCTTTTCAATTGTCTGATGAAGCTCACTAACTTTGGTGAAGTCATTCATATCTTTGGTCAGGATGTGGGTCCATTCATGACTTGAGCTATCCACTTCGGGGTCAACAATGAGAATATTTTTTGCGACAAAGTAATTGGATAACTCTACAGAGAGTCCTCCAGTAAGATTCAAAATGATAATTTGGTTTTTGACCATTTTATCCATTACCCTGCATTCTCCTTCAATTTAAAAATATCTCCAAGTCCCATGCAAAGTTTTTGATAAACTCGATGAACCGGAATATCCGCCAATTTTTTATTTTCAAACGCAAAAAGATAACTCAAAACTTCTGTCTCAAACTTGTATTCGTCACGAATTTCGACCAATGAGCTGGCCAGAATCACGACCGCCTCCCAGCTTGATACTTGTCCCTTGGGAATGCCACGAGGGAAACCTTTCCCATTGGATAGCTCATGCTGATAGAGGACGACCTCAATCAATTCAGGATAAGCAAATAATTCAGCATGCTCCTGAAAATATTTGTATCCATTTTCAGGATGCTTAAGGAAAACGTTTAATTCCATTTCCGACGCACCCTCACCTCTCATCCAGACCTGACCAGATCCAGGATTTTGATTTTCATGGTTACAGGCCTCAGCTACAAAATAACTATAATGAGATTCACATAGTCCAAGATCAAGGCCTAGAGTGAGATTATAAAAATCCTTTATCATGGGATAGTGATAAAAATCATTTGTGAAGCCAACAATGACAGCAAAGGCAGCTGAGTATAGTGACTTTCTAAAAAGATGAAGATCAGTTTCATGCATCTTTTTCAGATCTTCGCTGGGAAGTGCACAAAATTCATTGTAACAGGCCATCGCAAAACTTAGGAAGTGAACATCGCGTTCAAATGTGCCTTTGAAGAACGCTACTATATCCTGAGTCTTTAATCTGAGATCTTTTTCGAACTGCAGATATTTAAGTTCGCGAAATTGAGTTGTGAATTGGGCTGCAACAGTGTCATCAATGACCGGAGAATATTCAAAAACAGTTTGATTGGTTGCGTGTTTTTTTATAAAAGACTCATCAATCATTATTCCTGGCTTCATTAAATAAAATTTTCTACCTTCTTTTGATCGAAGATATAGGTGCCCATCACAAATTATTTTTTTTGCAAAATCTTTTATGGGCAGGGAAATTATTTTTTCATTTGTTGGTTTCATTAAAATCCAATGTTTCTAACTACCTATCGGTTTATGGAGCATCGATGTTGAGCTTAAAAAGTCAGGCATATTGCTGCCCAAAAGTAGACGTTTGTGGTCCGGTATCATAGGATCAAGTTCCAAAGGATGTATTATGAATATTCAGCTAATTGACTGGCTTTTCGTCGTTGCGTACGTGGTGGCGATCTTTGTGATTGCTCTGGTTTCTCGAGAAACGATGCATGAGGCAGACCTGAAAACGCCTGAGGAAATCGCTCAGGAAAAATATATGGCGAACAAGTCCCTCACTTTTTTTGAGTCTATTTGTTCCATCATCGCTACCGAAGTTTCGGCCCTAACCTTTGTGGGTATCCCAGCGTTTGCTTTTAAAAACAACTTTTCCTTCATCCAGATTTATATGGGTGCCGTGGCGGCACGTTTCATCATTGCCGTGGTTTTCCTCCCAAGAGTTTATAACCAGGGCCTCACAATTTATGAAGTCATGGCAAAGGCAACTGGCCTACCCTCAGGACAACGCACAGTCGCTGTTTTTTATTCCATCAGCAAAGTCATCTCAGTTGGGGTGAGGCTTTTTTCGGGTTCCATCATGGTTGCCCAATTCTTTGGCGTCTCTATTCCTGTTGCCTTAGTCGGAGTCACCCTCCTCACATTGGTGTACATTCAGGTGGGCGGACTTAAAGCAGTTGTTAGAACAGATATTCTCCAGTTAGCACTTTTCATCACCGGCGGAGTTCTCGCGCACTATCTTATTCCAAACGTCAGTGGCCAGAGTTGGAGTGACATGATGTCAATGGCGCAAGCCGCTGGTAAAACTTCATTCCTCGACTTCTCTAATCCATGGCCATTTGTGATTGGTATCATGGGTGGATTTCTTTTTGATATGTCAACACACGGTGTAGACCAGGATTTCGCACAAAGGATTACCGCTAATAAAAGTATTCGTGGTGGCCAATATGCCATTTTCTTCTCGTCATTTATTTCAATCTCAGTCGGTCTTCTGTTCCTAAGTGTGGGAGCATTGCTGTGGTCACATTACCAAACTCACCCGATCCCCGCTTCAGTTCCCAATGCGGATCACCTCTTCCCTCACTTTATCGTGAATTACTTTCCAACGGGTCTTAGGGGAATCATGGTGGCGGGAGTTCTTGCGGCCACAATGAGTGTTCTGGATTCAACCATCAACGCACTTTGTGCGACCCTTTATAATGATATTTTCCCTAAGCGTGATGCCAAGAAAATGAAGCTGTATAGTCTGATTGATTCGATAATTGTGGCGTTATTAATTTTGACAGTCGCATTGATAGCTTCAAAAAATGATGGCCTCTTGTTACTCGGCTTGAAGGCGCAGTCTTGGACTGGTGGCTCTCTTCTCGCACTTTTCGCCTCTAAAGTTATTTTCAAAAAATGGTTTCAGTACAGATTGTCACCAGTCAGTGTGATTGGTGCATACGCCTTCGGGATGACTGGCGTATACTTGAATACCAAGGTACTCATTTGGGATTGGAACCTAAACGTTTATTGGGGATTTATCATGAGTACGATCTTTCTCAAAATCTACTGCACACTTAAACCAATGAAGCCAGTGGCTGCTTAGTTTCACCTTTAGGAATCGCGGAAAGAAGAGTGCGCGTGTACTCTTCTTTGGCATTCTTATAAATGCTACTGGCCTTATCCATCTCAATGATTTTCCCGGCGTACATAACCCCTACTTCATCCGCAATAAAATTCACCACACTCAGGTCATGAGAAATAAAGACATAAGTCAGACCGAACTCTTCTTGAAGATCTAAAAGTAAATTTAGCACCTGGGCCTGAATAGAAACATCCAGAGCAGATACAGATTCATCACAAATAACAAACTCTGGTCTAAGCATCAAAGCTCTCGCAATACAAATACGTTGTCTTTGACCACCAGAAAACTCATGAGGGTAGCGGTTCATTTGATTCGCCTTAAGTCCCACTTTCTCTATTAAGGCTTTCGCCATGTCATAGCGCTGAGCTTTGGTTCCACCTTCATTATGAATATTTAATGGCTCGATGAGAATATCTGCGATTGTCATTCGTGGATTAAGAGAAGAGTAAGGATCTTGAAAGATGATCTGCATTTTTTTACGAAGTAAGCGTAGTTCTTCGTGTTTTACGTGGGTGATATCTTTGCCATCGTAAATAATTTTACCGGCCGAAGGTTCAACCAGCCTTAGGATAGATCGACCAAGGGTTGTTTTACCACACCCCGACTCTCCAACCAGCCCTAGAGTTTTCCCTTTCTTAATTTTAAAACTAACATCATTTACAGCTTTAAAATGATCAACAGTCCCACCAAAAAATCCACCCTTGATCGGAAATTGAGTAACGAGGTTACTCACCTCTAACAGAATATGGTCATTTTTATCAGGAACAGTCTCTTTATCAAAAATCTGAACTCTCTCTACAGGGACAACTTTTTCTTTCCCTTCTTCAGTCATAAAGTCGCTGACTGTTAGTAAACGACGAGGGTTGGCCCCAAGCTTAGGTCTACATGCAAGCAGACCCTTTGTGTAGGGGTGATTAGCGGTAGTGAAGATGTGTTTAGCATTGTTTTTTTCAACCACGTTTGAGCGGTACATAACCACAACATCATCAGCGATATCCCCAATCACGCCAAGATCATGAGTAATAAACATCATGCTCATGCGGTATTCTTGCTGCAATTTATGCAAGAGTTCCAGTACTTGTTTCTGAATAGTAACATCAAGAGCAGTGGTAGGTTCATCAGCGATAAGAAGCTTTGGCTCACACGAAATCGCCATAGCAATCATGACACGTTGTTTTTGTCCGCCGGACATTTCGTGAGGAAATTTATGGGCACTCACCGCCGGGTTAGGAATACCAACCTGATTCATCAGGTGAACGGCTTTTTCCCACGCTTCCTTTGAGGAAAGATTCTTATGAATACGAAGAGCCTCAGCGATTTGCTCACCAACCTTAAATACAGGATTTAAACTGGTCATCGGCTCCTGAAAAATCATGGAAACTTGATTTCCTCGAAGCTCGCGCATTTTTGTTTCATTACATTTTAAAAGATCAACACCGTTGAAAAGAATCTCCCCTTGAGGAACAACTGCCGCTGGTTTTTGCAACAGGCCCATGACTGCAAGAGACGTCACACTTTTACCTGAACCAGACTCGCCAACGATACCGATGGTTTTCCCGTGGGGAATATCGAACGAGACGTTGTTGACTGCCCGAACGATTCCTTCGCCCGTTTGAAATTCAACAATAAGATCTCTTACTGATAGAAGTGGTGTTGTCATAGCTACTTTCCTTTTAGCTTTGGATCGAGCGCGTCTCTAAGAGCGTCACTTAAAATATTAAAGGCGAGAAGAATAAAAAACATTGCGACAGTTGCGCCGGCCAATTGCCACCATACCCCACGAACAAGTTCCAGTTTGGCGTCATCAATCATGGTTCCCCAAGATGGCTCCCCCTGAACTCCAAGTCCAAGGTAAGAGAGTATCACTTCTGATTTAATCGCAATTTGGAACTGCATCGATGTATTGATAATAATAATGTGGCTGACGTTCGGAAGAATGTGGCGAAACAGTTTTCTAAAATGACCTCCGCCGATAGCACCTGCCGCCTGAACATATTCACGCTCTTTGTGTTTCATCACTTCACCACGAATCAAGCGGCAGAGAGTTACCCAACTCGTCGCTCCCAGAGCGATGTAGACAGCAAAGATCCCTTTGCCAAGAATCAGAGTGATTGAAATCAAGAGCATAATGTTTGGAACTGAAGAAAAAGTTGTATAGAGCCATGTCACAAAATCATCTATCCAACCACCAAAGTAGCCGGCCAGTGCTCCCAGCAACACACCAATTGGAATCGCGATGATAGAGGCGGCAACCCCCACAGACATTGCCACTTGTGTTCCACGAATCACTTTCAGGAAAACACTGCGACCAAATATATCTGTTCCGAAAAAATGCTCCATTGAAGGGGCAAGATTTGAGGCACCCACTTCCTGTGACCAGTCAGAAGCAATCAGTCCCAGGGAAGAGAGAATTGCGATAAAAAAGTAGATAAGAACAATGACTAACGAGAATAAAGCTAACTTATCCTTGGCGAGTCTTATAAATGCGTCTTTCCACAAAGAATTGGTTTTCATCAAATTCCTATTATTTAAACTTAATTCGAGGATCAGCAACCGTGTAGAGGATATCGGAGATTAATCCGAAAATGATGTAACCCACGCTTGATAGGATTGCCATCGCCTTCATTACAGGAAAGTCTGATGAGTTTAGAGCGTTCAAAGTGATTCCACCAAGGCCCGGAATACTAAAAAAGTTTTCCAGCAAAAGGGCACCAAGGATCAGGGACGGTATTTGAATCACGACATAAGTGATAATAGGAATCATCGCATTTCGAAGAACGTGATGAAGTAGGATCTTAATCTCCGGAAGCCCTTTGGATCTGGCAGTTCTGACATAGTCCTGATAGATCTCATCGAGAATAACTGTTCTGAAAAAACGTACATCCGGGCCTATACTTAAAACAATCCAAATAACTGCTGGAAGAGCGATGTAAGAGATGAAATTGGGAAACCCCTCTTCGAACCCTGAAATTTCGAACCACCCAAGCTTATAAGCAAAGAACCACTGGAAGAAGAGAATGTAGGCAAGGGCCGATATACTCATCCCGGCAATACAAAAAACTCTCACAAAAAGATCGATGCCCTTGCCACGGTAATAGGCAACAAACACCGAGATCAGAAGTGAGAGAACAGTTGAAATAACGAAAGCTGGAATCGACAAACAAAGAGAAGGATAAGCACCCTGTTTGATCATCTGGGATATTTCTTGCTTCGTCGCCCATGAATATCCAAAATCAAAGGTAAAGGCTGACTTCACAATATCGAGATATTGTAAGAAGAGGGACTTGTTAAGTCCCAACTGCTCTCTTAGATCTGCCATTTGGCGGGCGGTTGCATTTTTCCCCAAAAGAACAGCCGTTGGATCCCCAGAAACGACGTTGAACAAAACGAAGATAATCAGACTCACTCCCAAGAGAACAGGAATCATGTAGAGGAGTCTGCGAATAATATACTTGGTCATTGGTACCTTTTAGAACTTCTTACTCAACTCTTTTTTCACTTCTAAATCAACACTCAGGTACTGGAACTGAGTGTGATTGAATTCCATGAACTTGTAGTTTTTTAGCCAAGCCTGTGAAAGATAAAATTTGGTACGGTGAAAACCAAAGACCCAAGGATTTTCCATCGCAATCACTTCGTTCATCTTTTCATACATGGCACTTCGCTCAGGCGAGTCCTGGAGGATCGTGGCCGTCTTATAAAGATTATCGAAGTCTGGGTTACAGTAGTTTGATCCGTTTGAGCCTGGAGACGAATTAGGGCAGTATAAAAGTCCTAAAAAGTTTTCAGCATCGGGATAATCTGCTCCCCACGCCATTGTGTACATTTGGTGCTGACGCTTAGTCACTTTGTTCACAAGTTCTGGCCAGGTGTTCATTCCCACTTTAATTGTGACGCCAATTTTCTCAAGATTCTTTGCAAAGTGCTCAATCATCTGACGAGCAACAGTTTCGTTTCTCGTCTGGATTGTAATGGCAGGAAGACCTTTACCACCTGGGTATCCTGCTTCAGCAAGAAGTCTTTTCGCATGCTCAAGATCATATTTCACGTATGGATTTTTAAATTCCTTACGGTATCCACCAAGACCAGGAGGGATCACACTTTGAGCTTCGACGGCAGAGCTATTGTAAAAAAGCTTGTTCGCTTCCTGTCTGTTCCACGCCAGGGAGATGGCCTGACGAAGCTTTTTATTATTCTTGAAAAGTACGTCGTCATTGTTAAAGGCAAAGAAAGTTGTATCCAACTGAGCATTTGCAAATAAACGAATACCTTTTGATTTTAAATCAGGTGCCAACTCTTTCCCACCAACGACAGCTGAATCAAAAAAGTCTTTCGGGATTTCAAAAAGGTCCGCTTTAGCTTTCTGAAATGAAAGCCACTTTGGCTGGGCTTCAACAATAATATCGACGACGATTTTATCAACTAGAGGTATTTTTTTTCCAGCATCGGCCAGTAGTCCTAGTCTGTCATCACCCTCTTCACCTTCTGAAGGATAAAACTTTTCACGAAATGTTGGATTTTTTACGTATACGATTCTGTTTGTCTGTTCAAAAACCGGAAGAATAAAAGGACCGGTTCCAACAGGGTGGTTTAAAAATTCTTTCCCGAAGTGATCAACAGCTTCCTTGGCCACAATGAACGTATATGGCATTGCGAGAGCATAAAGGAACTGAGGAAATGGTTTCTTAAGCTTGATGGTAAAAGTTGAATCATCAATTTTTTTAAGACCTTCAATTTCTTCAGTATAATTAGAAGCCTCAAGTGGAGCATTCTTCTCTTTCCATTCGTTTAAACCGGCAATACGGTCATCAAGAACCCACCAGCCTTTGGCCTGAAGCTTAGGATCGGCCAGACGTTTGATAGAATAAAGTACGTCATCAGCTTTCAGCTCACGTCCCTTTCCACCTGGAAATGCCGGACTGTCATGAAAGAGAACACCTTTTTTAATTTTGAAAGTGTAGGTTAAGCCGTCCTCACTCACTACAGGCAAACTTTCTGCTAGATTGGGCATTAATTCATAAGGACGTTTGAG
>JAIFLR010000097.1 GCA_020048985.1 Halobacteriovorax sp.
GATGCTTGGGCTCCGGTTCACAGAATTGATGCTCAATATTCTAGAACGGAAATTAACCCTCAATTCGTAGGTGTTGTACCTCCTTCAGACGTTATTATTACGACTACATTCGAAGTTGAGTTTGAATCGGCATCGGGAACCATTATGGTGGTGATCCCTTACTCAACAATTGAACCGATTAAGCAAAAACTTTCTTCAAGCTTTCAGGCCGACAACGATGTTGTTGATACTCTTTGGAACCGTTCAATGCAGGAGCACGTTCAGCACGCTGAAGCGACTGCAGTGGTTAAACTTGGTGAAACGGATATGACAATTGGAGACCTTATTGGTCTTCAAGTAGGGGACGTGATCCCACTTTCACAAGAAGTTTCTGGCGAGCTTGATTTGGAAATTGAAGATTCAAAAAAATTAAAATGCTTGATTGGCGTATTTAAGGGTAACCGCGCTGTTCAAGTCACTCGTAGAATTCGTTAAAAGGAAAAAAATATATGGCGTCAACAGACATGTCAGACAACAACAAAGATGCTATCCGAGAACTCGCTGATCAGATTAAAGCGGGGGATGATTCACTTAATAAGCTCAAGGTCCAAAACCTTGATTTTATCCTGGATATCCCACTTAAGGTAAGTGTCGAGCTTGGTCGCGCCAAGGTGATTATCAAGGATCTTCTTCAACTAGGTCAGGGTTCTGTTCTGGAACTAGATAAGCTTGCTGGTGAACCTCTAGAGGTTCTTGTTAATGGCAAGCTGGTTGCAAGAGGTGAGGTAGTGGTAGTGAACGAAAAATTTGGGATTCGTCTTACCGATATCATAAGTCCGCTAGAACGCATTGAATCTTTAAAGTAGTATTTGATTTTACCGTCAACCAGGAAGGATGACTGTTATGAATAAGATGTTCGCAATTTCTCTTTTGGCCCTTTCACTCACTTCAGTGGCACTAGCGGGTGTCAAAGTGACCTCGGTGGATCTAACCACTAGCGGTACCAACGGGTATGTAAATATTGCTCTCGAAGGAAGATCAAATAATCTTCCAGATGTCAGAGTAAATGGAAAAATCATTGAAATCTCAGTTGATAATGCTGATGGCTTCAGTGCTATTTTTAAAAATGTCAAAGGTGCTCAACTTTCTGCGAATAGCCTGAATGGCAAGGCGATTGTGAAAGCAGTTCTGCCATACGATGTCGCCTCTGATTCTGTCGAAGTGGGCTTTAAAAATTCAAACATTGAAGTTATCTTCCCTCGCGGAAAAGTGGTGAGAGAAAATAAGACTGCTTACGAAGGTCCTGGTGTTTCGCCAAAAGAAATCATTAAACCTGCTCCAGCTCCAGCGCTTCCTGCTCTTGATAAAAAAATCGAGAATAAAGTCTCTAAAGATCTTTTAAATGAGGATTATCTAAATAAGCTCATGAAGGAAGAAAACGCACCGAAGGCCGGCATGGTAGTGGTTGAGCCTGTGAAAGCGGACGAAATTAATGTTAAGCAGGCCGCGATTGCAAAAATAGAAACCAAAATTCCAACCTCAAACGAGAATGTTCCTAAAGCAGTAAGCTCTAGCAGTAACTTCTCTTTCGCTGGATACGCTGCCAAGTTTATGATTTTTCTTGCTGTTGTTCTTGGTCTTTTTTACGGCGTGGTTCAGGTCCTTAAAAAGGGAGTCTTTTCTCGCGGCAAGTTAGGTTTTTTGAATAATACAAAAATGATTGAAGTTTTAAGCACGACTTATATTGCTCCGAAACGCTCTCTCATGATTGTTAAGGCGCACAAACAAATATTCTTAGTCGCTAACTCTGAGAGTGGTTTTACTTTTCTTTCTGAAATGACTGATACCTCGGGTCTGATGAAAGAGGGTGAGAAATTTGTGACAGGTACAAACTTTGACTTGAATCTTGGCACTGCTGAAAAAACAGAAGAGTCAGAAATGCTTGTGAAGTTGAAAGAAAATATTATGGAGTCGACTCCTTACAAAGAAGAAACAGGTCTTTCGAAACTCGCTGTTGCTAAAGATATTGTGAAATTTTCAGATGAATTGAAAAAGAAAGCCAAGAAACTTAAGCCGATTGAGTTTAACTAGTCTTTAACGAAGGTCAGGCATGAAGTTTTTTTTTCGAGCTGCTCTTGCGATTTGGTCAATGTTATTGGCCAGCGCTGCTTTTGCTCAGTCCGCTAATCTTCCTGGTGTTGCTGTAAATTTTGGTCAGGGAACAAACCTCGTTGATACGATGGAAGTTCTTTTGTTATTTACTGTTTTGACAATGGCACCGGCGATTATCATTTTGTGTACCTCTTTCACTCGTATCGTCGTTGTTTTGTCTTTCATGAGACAAGCTTTGGGTACGCAAAATATGCCACCTAACCAACTCTTAATCGGGTTTGCTTTGTTCCTCTCTATCTTTGTGATGATGCCTACTGGGAAATCACTCTATAACAATACGATTGTGCCTTATCAGGCCAAACAGATTGACGCAACTCAGGCGCTCAAAGGATTGGAGTCCGATCTGCGTGCGTTTATGAATAAGCACGTGAGAAAAGCCGACATTGGATTGTTCTATGATGTGACTGGTGAGGCTGCTCCAACTGATATTACCACCGTGCCGATTCATTATTTGATTCCAGCTTTTATTATTTCTGAATTGAAGACCGCTTTTCAGATTGGTTTTCTCCTTTATATCCCATTTATCGTGCTCGACATGGTTGTTGCGTCGGTCCTAATGGCGATGGGGATGATGATGCTTCCACCGATGCTTGTTTCAATGCCTTTTAAACTCCTGCTTTTCGTCCTTGTGGATGGATGGCAACTGGTGACGGGAGCGATCCTTCGCTCTTTTAACACCTAAGGATTAAATTATGGAAAATGACTTTGTTATTGAAGTAGTAAACCAGGCGATAAAAGTCACGTTGATGCTTTCGGCTCCGATGCTGATTGGAGCACTCGTCGTGGGTGTTCTGGTTTCGATTTTCCAGGCCGTCACTCAGATTAACGAACAAACACTTTCATTTATTCCGAAAATACTTGTGATCATTGCTACGCTGGTTATCTTCAGCCCATGGATGATGGAGACAATGGTGACATACACCCAGGATCTCTTTACGAGTATTCCAGAATTAATTAGGCGCTGATGAATGTTACGATTGCTGATCAGCAACTCTTCCTGGCCTTCTGGATGGGCTTTTCCCGTTGGATAGCAGTTCTCTTTCAATTACCCCTATTTGATAACGTTTCAGTTCCCATGACCATTAAGGTTCTTACGAGCTTTTTGATTGCGTTCGCATTTTTTCCTGGAACGCAGGGCACACTTATTGCAGAAGTGAATATGGTCGGAGCAGATAATATCTGGCTCTTGATGATGTTTCATACCACCACCGGCCTAATTATTGGATTTTTGGTGAAATGTATTATGAGTTTATTTGTCGCAGCAGGTAGCATTTTGACTCAACAGATAGGATTTGCATCTGTGAGCTATTTTGACCCTACTCAGGGCCAGCAAGTGGGTCCCTTTGAGCGGCTTATTGAGTGGGTAATGATCATTTTGATACTCTCTTCCGGTGCTCTGGTACCGATGTTCAAAGGAGTCTACGAATCCTTTTTTTCTGTCAATTTCTTAAATGCCGACAAAATGCTGAAAACGCCGGAATATTTCGTGTTATTCTTTAAGTCAGCCTTCAGTGCCTCCATCCTTCTGGCGGGACCACTGATTTTTGCAAACTTGTTGATGAACCTAGTGATGGGAATTGTCGCTCGCTCTGTTCCTCAGATGAACGTTTTGCAAGTGAGCTTCGTGGTTAACATTGGATTTGGACTTCTTCTCTTCTTAGGAATAGCAGAGGAGTTTTTCCAGGTAAGTTTTGATTTGTATATTGAGAAATTGGGAGATTGGTTTCAATTTCTTTCAAACTAGGATGGTTTGAGTGTCAGACGAAAACGACGACGAAAAAACCGAAGAGCCCTCCCAGTACAGGATTGATGAATCCCGTAAGAAGGGTGAAGTCGCTGTCTCTAAGGAGCTTTCGAGTGTCATTCTTCTCTCCGGCTCTCTCCTCACATTAATTATTTGTGGTGTATTTGTTTACGAACAATTCACTGAATACATCGACTGGTTATATCGACTTGATTTTAAGCATATTTATACCGCCAAAAAATTTGGCGATGTTATTACCACTACGGCCTGGACTTTAGTCAAGTGTGTGGGGCCATTTTTTGGTGCTTCCGCGTGCCTGGGATTTCTTTCTACCTTTATTCAGATTGGATTTCTCTATTCGCCAGAGATTTTGGAAGCTAAGTTTGAGCGTCTAAATCCTGTTGAAGGCTTCCAGAGATTGTTTAGTAAGAAGGCACTAGTTGAGGCGATCAAAGGTGTTTTCAAATTTACTGTGATCATCCTCATCACTTACAGCATCATGAAAAACAATATTGGCTCCTTTCTTGGATTCCTGCATGCTGATGCGGCTGAGAGTATAGGCTTTGGGAAATACCTGATGGTCAAACTTGGTTTTTCCATTTTACTTGGTCTTGGCGTGATTGCGCTGATGGATTTCGCCTGGGAGAAATGGAGTTATCGCAAAAAGATGATGATGACCAAGCAAGAGGCCAAGCAAGAATCAAAAGAGAAGGACGGAAATCCCGAAGTTAAAAACCGCATTCGTTCGATTCAGAGACAAATGGCCCAGAAACGCATGATGAATGACGTGAAGAAAGCCGACGTAATTGTTACAAATCCAACCCATATTAGTGTAGCATTGAAGTATGATGGAGATGGGATGATAGCCCCTGCTGTGCTAGCAAAAGGTGCCGATCATTTGGCCCTTCGCATTCGTGAGATTGCAGCGGAAAATGATATTCCCATTGTAGAAAACATCATGCTGGCACGGACTCTTTATAAAACAGTGAAGGTGGGACATGGAGTTCCTCGAACATTGTATAAGGCCGTAGCAGAAATTTTAGCTTTCGTTTACAAGTTAAGACGCAAACAGAAAGCGTTGAAGTAAAAAAAAATAGCCCAGGAAGGGCGAGGTTGCCATGGAAGGATTCTTTGGAAAATTCAAAGCCTTAACACAAAACTCAGATGTCGTTATTGCGATTGGTCTGATGATGGTTTTGGGCGTGATGGTTGTTCCTATACCACCACTGCTTTTGGATATGATGCTTTCGCTTTCAATTGCTGTCTCCGTTGGAGTTTTGCTCACGGCCGTTTATGCTAAGAAGCCTCTCGATTTTTCAACTTTCCCAACAGTACTACTTATCACGACTCTTTTTCGCTTATCACTCAACGTTGCTTCAACCAGAAATATCCTTCTTCACGGAGCGAGTGACGGAACTGCTGCAGCTGGTGAAATCATCAAAGCCTTTGGTGATTTCGTTGTGGGTGGTAACTATGCCGTAGGTATTGTCATTTTCATCATCTTAGTTGTTATTAACTTTATGGTTATCACTAAGGGTGCTGGTCGAGTAGCTGAAGTTTCAGCACGATTCACATTAGATGCAATGCCAGGTAAACAAATGGCGATTGACGCTGATTTGAATGCCGGCTTAGTAGATGAGAAAGAAGCTAAACGTCGCCGTGCTGAAGTAGCACAAGAAGCAGATTTTTACGGATCTATGGACGGTGCTTCGAAGTTTGTTCGAGGGGAAGCCATCGCAGGTATTTTAATTACTGCAATCAACATGATTGGTGGGATCATCATCGGTGTGGCCCAACAAGATATGACTTTTACGAATGCAGCACAAACTTTCACTTTGCTCACAGTTGGTGATGGACTTATCGCCCAGATTCCTGCCCTGATTATTTCTACTGCTGCAGGTATTATCGCCACCCGAAATTCAAATAACGAAGGTCTTGGAGCACAGGTAGGAAATGAATTTTCTGCTAATCCAAAAGCTTTTTATATCACTGCAGGATCAATGACAATCTTTGGCCTTATTCCAGGTTTTCCTGGACTGCCTTTCATTGTCATGGGTGCCATGATTGCTTTCGTTGGTTTTAAAATTGAAAAGAATAAAGAACTTGCGAAGATGGCGGCTAAAACCAACGCTGTTGCTGATATTAAAGCGAAAGTTGAAACGCTTGAGTCCCTATTGCCTGTGGAATTGGTGCAGTTAGAAGTTGGTTACGGAATTGTCAGCATTGTTGATGCCGAACAAAACGGTGATCTTCTCGAGCGTATTTCTCACATTCGAAAACAATTCGCCATTGATTGGGGGGTCATTATTCCTTCCGTCAGAATCAAAGATAATCTTGAGCTTAAGCCGGGTGGGTATTCGGTCAAACTTAAAGGAATGGAGATCGCTAAAGGTGAGCTTCTTCCGGATCACTTGATGGCGATGGACCCAGGAACAGTGATAGAGCAGATGGATGGGCAGGAAACTAAAGAGCCCGTTTTTGGCCTTCCTGCTATCTGGATAACTGATGATAGAAAAGATGAGGCCCAGTATAACGGATACACAGTGGTTGATCTTTCAACCATCGTTGCTACCCATTTAACGGAAGTTTTGAAAGCTAATCTAAGTGAACTCTTTGGTCGCCAGGAACTTGTTAAGGTGCTTGATAACTTCAAAGAAGAGAATCCTAAGATTGTCACAGATCTGGTTCCAGACATCATGACTCTAGGTGCGGTGCTTAAAGTTCTTCAAAATTTATTAAGAGAAGGGGTTGCAGTCCGTGACCTTCGAACCATTCTTGAAACTCTGGCCGAGTTTGGGCCAGCCTCAAAAGATCCAGAAGCTCTCACAGAGTATGTTCGCCAGTCTCTCTACCGTTCGATAACTGAAAAAATTAAAAGTTCTTCAGGAGATGTTCCACTTTTCACATTGGACCGAGCACTTGAAGAAGCTGTGGCAAGATCAATTATTCATACTGATCACGGTACCCAATTGAACCTTGACCCTAAGGTTACTCAGACTATCCTTGCTTCGCTCAATGAAAAGATTGAAGAGGCAACTTCTCAAGGGGAGAAAATGGTAGTCCTCTGTTCACCTGTGATCCGTCGTCACTTCAAGAGGTTGACTGAAAAATTCATTCCCAACATGATTGTGGTGAGTCATAATGAGTTAAGCCCCGATGTTAATATTAGATCCCTCGGTACGGTGAGGTTATAAAGAATGTTCGTTAAGAAATTCGAAGCCGATACATTAGAGGAAGCGCTCAAAGCGGTTAAGCTTGAGCTGGGTCCTGATGCGATCATCCTTAAGACTATTACTAACAGTGGTCTTAAAGGGGCATTTAAGAAAAAACGTATCGAGATTACTGCCGCAATCTCAGAGAGAAGTTATGAGAAAAAGGCAAAGGTGGATAAAGTGCTAAACAATGATCAAAAAGAAGCCCTCTACCAGAAATCAGCTTCTTCAATTAAAGAAACCATCACTAAATATAATGGCCCGCAGGCAGCTGGATATGGAAGCATTGGTCTGAATAAAGTCGTCAACACTTTGGCCAAAGGTTCTGCCAGTCTTGCTGATGTAACTAATAAAACCTCTTCGATGATTAAAAACAGCTTGGATGATTTTTTAACCGATGGTGAAGAATCTGCTTTTGATTCTGACTCTGATTCTTTTGATGATGAGCCAGTAAAATACAACGCTCCCAAAAATCATGGGAAATATTCAGAGCCTCCGCAATCTGCGCCCGCTGCTAGACCTCGAGCAGTTCAGGCCAAAGCAGAAACAGAAGATCATGTTGATCTCTCAAGCCGACGCGAACAGGCAACACCAGCTCCGACTGCTGCTTCAAACTCGGTGAGCAGAGAAGCCTATAATGAAATTCGCCAGGAAATGCGCACTCAGCAGCATAAGATTGAGCTTCTAGAGCAGAAGATCCTGGAACTTTCCCAGAATTATCAGTTCAATCAAAAGCACCTGAATGAAGCTAAAGGTATCTTCCAGCTACGTACGACTTTAAAAACTCTGGACGTAGATGAGTCTCATATTTTGGACCTCATTAAAAAGGCCAATTATGAGCTTTCTAAAGAAGATTTAGATAATCCTGATGTGATTTTTGAATTTGCTCTGAAAGAAATGGCCGGGTCCATCAATACCGGAATTCCCCTTTTTGCCAAAGTTGACAATGGCGATCCAGTAATCACAGTTTTGGTTTCGGAAGCAGCTTCAGGTCAGAGCACGATGGGGATGAAAATAGCCGTTTTGAAAAAAGACGTTGTGGTTGTGCAATACTCTCAGGATGCTCAAAATAACGCTTCCACAGATTTTGCCGCTCAGGTCTTTGGAATCAGAGTAGAGAAGGTACAAAATTTCTCAGAAGTTGTAGGCCTATGTCGTAAAGCAACGGAAGCCGGCAAATCTGTCCTGGTCGATGTACGTCTGAACTCAAAATATACCGATGAAACAAAAAAATTCGTTGAGACCCTTAAACGTGGTTTCCAGCATGTAGAAGTCCTAGGCACACTTTCGGCAATTCACTCTGAACTTTATAACCGAAAAATAATTGCCCGATATAAAGACGTGGTTGATGGTGTTATCATTTCTCATGTGGATCTCTGCATGAACTTTGGAGCTCTCTTCAACGTTCACAGGGCCCATAATAAGTTGCCTCTCAAATTTTTTGGAACTGGCCCCGTGGTTCCCGATGATATTGAAGGAGCGACTGCCGAAAGATTGATGGCCGGACTTTTTCAGTTTTAAATTTTAGTTCCTAAGTTTCCCCCCAGGCCCGACAGGATGTTAGGCCGTGCAGTTACAGGAGTTCTATGCACAAGACCAGTGAGTGGCTACAATCGTTTTCCTCAGAGAAAACTATTAAAGGACCCTCAAGATCGCTCATCACAGACAGTTTTAAACCATGTAGAAAAATTTCAATTACAGGTGGAAAGGGCGGAGTAGGAAAGACCTCTATCGCTCTCAAAACGGCCCAGGAGCTTGCCAAGGCCGGCTACCGTACCCTTCTCATTGACTGTGATTCAAATCTCTCAAATACAGCTATTAAACTAGGTCTTCCACTCGAAAATAAGTTTGAGAAACTTCTCTCTGCAGAGGCAACTTTTGAAGAAGTTGTGATTCAGCAGGGGAATTTCCATCTTCTTCCTGCCTGCAACGGCTCGAGCGAAGTTTTTGAAAGCAAAATTCATTTTGATGAAATTATTATCGATATCATTTCAAGCCACGAGCACGAGTACGATTACGTTCTGCTTGATTGCCCGGCCGGTGTATCTAGGGAAGCCCTCACTTTGAATGCGTACTGCGATCATCGTTGGGTGATAGTCACGCCTGATAAATCATCTATTACTGATTCATATTCACTCATAAAACTGCTTAAAAATCGTTTTGGAATCAAAGAGAACCATCTTTTGATCAATATGTATGAAAACGACAAGCAGTTACAAAAAGTCGTTAATACTCTGACGGAAACAATCCAGAACTTCCTCGGTGTGAGCACTAAAACACTGGGTGGAATCAAAAAAGTGGAAGTTTCTGCCGAGGGGTTTGATACTTTTTTCCTATCTGAACAAAAAAATGAATGGCAAAAAAACTTCGTTAAA
>JAIFLR010000113.1 GCA_020048985.1 Halobacteriovorax sp.
ATTCTTGGCGGATTCTAGTGGAGTATAAGTTCGGACAATTTTCCCCTGAGCACCTCGCCAAAATGGAAGAAGGTGTTCAGCTGTTTAATGAGCAGAAATACTGGGAGTGTCACGAATCACTGGAAGACGTCTGGATGGAAGACCGCAATGACCAGGCGAGAAATGTTTACTGGGCGGTGATTCAGGTGGCTGCGGCCTGTATTCACTACCGGGATGATAAAATCATCGGTGCGCAAGGGATGATAAAAAAAGCTCAAGAAAAATTTCGGCGCTGCCGGGATCTCCATGTTCTGACGCCTTTAGTGCTTCAATATCTAGATTGGGAAGAATTAGAAGCTCTCGTCATGAAAATCCCTGAAAGTGGCGCCACGCTTGAGCAGTTTGAAGATTTGTTCAACTTTCGTTTCAAGCATTACCAGTCGCATCCGGTCTAATCTTAATGACAGAATTTAAAGAGGAGTTTTTATGCTTTGGCTCGTAGTTGTTGAATGGCTTGCCCGTCTTATTTTGGTCATTCTGGTTGGTCTTTCTATCTGGTCCATTACCATCATTATAGATCGCAAAAGATTTTTTAAATCACTCTCTTTACCTAACGAAGACCTCAAAAAGAACATTCGTAATAAACAATTCTCTTTTCAGGGAAATCATTTTTATTCAGAAATGCTGAGAGAGATTTCCGCACTTAAAAACTCTGATCAGATGGACAAGGCTTTTGATGCCATCTCAGTGGAAAAGAAAAAAGAATTAGAGAAGGGGCTTCCAATTCTTGGAACTCTTGGCTCAACCACTCCTTTTGTGGGACTTTTGGGAACAATATTAGGAATTATTGTGAGCTTTGGTGAACTCTCACAGGGAACAGGCAGTACTAATACTGTGATGTTTTCCCTTGCAGAAGCATTGATCTTAACGGCTGTTGGTTTGATCGTGGCCATCCCTGCTGTAGTTGCCTACAACTTCTTTGGCAGAAAAGTAAAAGCTGTTTTGAATGAAGCAGCAAGCTTAAAAGATCTCTACATCGCCTACAAGGATTAAGTATGGCCGCCAAACTCGACGATAATGATGAAGGAATTAATGATATTAACATCACTCCCTTTGTGGACGTGGTGCTGGTACTTTTGGTGATCTTTATGGTGACGGCACCGGTGATGCTTAAAGAAAGTCTGAAAGTGAATTTACCTAAAACCCTGACTTCAGATATTACCAGCAAAGCGGACTCAATAGGGATAGCCATCACTAAAGAGGGGCAAGTGCTCTTCAATGGTAAACTCATGGGCCCAGAAAGTTTACAGAACGAATTGAGGACTATTTCTCAGAAAGCTCCTGAGACAAACTTTTTGATAAGTGCCGATACTGAGACTCGCCACGGCGACGTGGTTCGGATGATTGATATGCTTAAAAAAAATAATCTCAACCGGTTTGCTCTGCAAGTTGAGAAAATTAAAGAGGGAGAGTAATTGCAAGTCTTACGACCTTGGCAACTATCTTTTCTTTTTCACAGTGCCTTTGTGGTTCTGGTGGTTGTGCTGTCTTATTATAGGGTAGGTCCGGTTGAAGTATATGAAGTGCCGATTGAAATCAGCACACCTCAAGAAATTCAAAACTTAAATGAAGTAAAAGAAAAACCTAAAGTGGTTTTAAAATCGGTCAATGAACCCGCCCCTGAAGCCAAATCCAAAAGAGAAATCTTTGGAGCATCCAGAGAATCCTACACCGACAAATCGGTAGGAGCTGATGGGGTGGAAGCCAAGAAAGGGAATACCCTAGCTAAAGAAGTTGATAAAACCGTACTTTTGGATTCAGATGCCACCAATCTTCCCACTCCGACTGAAGAGTATCTTGTCTCAGAAATGCCCGTGCCTTTGAAAGAAGTTCGTCCTGATTATCCTAAAGACGCCAAAGACAAACAAATTGAAGGCAAAGTTGCCATGGATATTTTGATTGATCAGAGTGGGGCCGTTCGTCAGGTGAGTGTCATCGAAGGGCCAGAAATATTCCGGGCCAGTGCGCTTTTGGCGATGAAAAAATTTATGTTCCGGCCTGCTAAAGTTGATGGGAAACCCGTAGCTGTTCGGATTCGTTATTCTCTTAATTTCAAGTTGGAGTTCTAAATGTCGTGGTTGCTTCTTGTTCTTTTCAGCTTCTCTCTTTGGGCACAGGAAAATGTCACCTTTAACGGGACTTTACTTGAAAAAGGCACGAGAAAACCTCTGAAAGATGTTTCTGTCTTTATTCTTCCGCATAAACTTAAAGCCGTTACAGGTGAAAACGGAAAATTTAATTTTGAAAATATTCCTGCTGGTAAATGCACGGTTGTGATCAACCTCACGGGGTATGACAAACTTGAAAGAGACCTTGAATGTGGAAAGGTTCAGAATTTAAATTTTTATATTGAGAAAAAGTATTACACGTCATTTGAAACGACAGTGATCGGCAAGGTCACCAAACGAGATGATCAGGGTCAGAGTTTGACTCAAGAAGAATTTATTAAAGCACCGGGATCTTTTGGTGGAGATCCGGTTCGAGCGGCCCAGAATTTACCGGGAGTCGCAGCGACTAGTGGTACGGCCCAAATTGTTGTTCAGGGTGCAAGTCCCGAGGACACAGGTTATCTGATTAACGGTCACAGAGTTCCTTTGGTTTTTCACTTCGGCGGACTTTCATCAGTGGTTATTCCTGAAGCCGTTGAGAGAGTGGATCTCCTTCCTAGTGGCTATGGCCCAGAATATTCCAGAGCGATTGGAGGAATCATAGGGCTAACGACTAAAGCACCCAAAGATGACCGAGTTCATGGGATGGCCTACGTAGACCTACTAAATACGGGAGGCCTGATTGAAGGTCCGATCAATAATAAATCATCTTTTCTATTTTCAGGTCGCTATAGTTACATCGGACAAGTCCTGAAACAAGTGGCCAAAGATAATGAAGACTTTGAACTGACCTCTGCACCAACCTACTATGATGTGACTTCTATTTATAAACTCAAAGTTGATGAGAAAAATGATTTTAAAGCAACCTTCGTTTTAAGTAAGGATTCTCTCGTCTCTTTTGCCAATAAACCCATTAATAATGATCCAAAGCTTCGTGGTGATATTCAAAATACCACTGAGTTTTTTAGACTTATGCCTCAGTTAACGACCAGGTTCAGTGAAAAACATAAAATGGATAACTCTCTCTCCATCGGTAAAGACAGTATCTTTTTTAATGTTTCAGGACGATTTCTTGATATCGATTCCAATGTTATCTCGCAGCGATCGGAATTTGTTTCTGAGTGGAAGCCAACCTACAAAACCTATATTGGATTAGATAATCAGTGGAGTCAGTCAAGAGTTGGCGTGAACCTTCCTACGTCATTTGAAGTAGGTGGAGTTCGGACGCCTTTTTCAGTTGGAGATGTGAAGAAATTTGAAACAGAAGCTTCTAGCACGCTACTTGGTGCATACCTTCGTCAGGAAATCAAAACCAGTGAAGATTCAAAATGGACTTATTTGCCAAACATCAGAGTGGATCATTTTACACTGACTAGAGAATCATTTTTGGAACCACGCTTTCAGCTCCGCTACCAACAAGACCCCAGCCTGCTTCTTAGGGGAGCTTGGGGGAAATATGTGCAGCCACCACTTCCGCAGGAGAGTTCTCCCATTTATGGGAACCGTGACATCAGCTCTCCTTATGCTTTTCATTACATGGTTGGATACACCAAAGATTTTCGTCAAGGAACGACCAATGGTTTAGAATTTACGAACAATTTCTTTTATAAAGAATTAAAGGATCTGGTTGTTCCTGATGTCCAAAGCCGCTACAGCAACTCAGGGACGGGGACTATTGCGGGTGGAGAGATCCAGGCCAAGTTTCGAAAAAATGAGTGGACCTCACAAGTTGTGTATACTTACCTGGAGAGTACGAGACACATTCCAGGTTATGGATCAAGACCGTCCGAGTTTGATCAGACTCACAATTTAAATTTGATTGGATCCTACCGTAAAGAAAAATGGACCTTTGGTGGCCGTTTTAGATTTGTGAGTGGTCTTCCCTATACTCCTATCACTGGCGCCAATTTTGATAGTGATAATGATGTTTATATTCCAATTAGTGGTTCTATCTATTCGCAGCGCTTTGATGCTTTTAATCAGTTAGATATTAGAATAGACCGCAGCTTTATTTACGAAAAATGGATTTTGACAGCTTATTTAGATGTTCAAAATATTATGAATTCAAAAAATCCTTCTTCAATCGATTACTCTTATGATTATTCTCAAAGTAAAAAAGGAACTGGACTACCAATCCTTCCTACTTTTGGTATCAAAGGTGAATTCTAATGAATAAATTATTTTTAATTATTATTTCTCTTCTTTTTTATGGATGCGGAGACGACTTCAAAAAAGTTGAAGTCCTCAGCGAGTTCCGAGTTTTGTCAGTAGTGGCCAACACTCCGGAAGTTCTGCCGGGGGCGGTGGTAAATCTGCAATTGTTTGTATCTGACGTCAAAGGTGGAGGCCGATCGATTCCCGGTACCACAGTTTCCTGTATTGATCCGGGCATTGCTTTTGGGGCCAAGGTGAATTGTGATCACGATCCTTCGGCGGTGACCGGTACTTACGACATTGATACAACAACACCTGATATGACTTCAAATCTCTTTACAGGACTTGCAGCAGATGTTCTGAGTGTGACAGTGCCTGCTGGGATTTTTATCGGAAGAAGTACTACCGAGCAGTTTAATGGCGTGAGTTATATAGTCATCTTTAATTTTACCGTTGATGGGAAAACAGTCTCAGTCTTCAAGAGGATTGTGGCCACTAATCGGGGGACGTTAAACACCAACCCACTTGGAAGTGCCGTTTTTCTCAATGGCGTAGCGATCACTTCCGCACCCGCTAAAGATGATAATCTTAAGGTCACGACCAATAGTCCAGAAACCTACGATTTTATCAATGCCGAAGGGGATACTGAGACAAGAACAGAGGTTTTTCAGGTTGCTTGGTTTATAACTCAAGGAAAATTTGATAAGCCAAAATCCGATGTCGATGAGACAGTTAAGTACCTAGGGGACGCTGCCACTGAACCGTCATTAGTAGTCTCAATTGTGAGAGATGACAGGGGTGGAGTTCAGATAGTGAGAGAAGTTTTTCCATAAAGGGCATGAAGATGAATCACATTATAAAATCGATCCCACTTTCATTTAAAATGATTTTAAAAGATCCTATCAATCTTCTTCTCTCTTTGGTTCCAACGGGAATCGCCCTTGGGCTCTATTTTCTCACCATCAATACTATTTACAGAAATTCTGACCGTTTTGTTTCTATGTTCAGAGGTTATATCTTTACGGCGGATCAGGCAGATCTGCTGGCAAAAATTTTAACAGCAGTCCTCATTATTTTCATTTTCTTTGTCATGAGTTGGACCTTTGTTGTAGTGGTGGGGATTATTGCGGCCCCTTTCAACTCAATGCTCAGTAGTCGGATTGAAAAGAAGCTGACTCAGCACCTGGTTGATGACAACCGGAAGGAAACTTTTGAAAAAATAGGGCAGTCTCTCGGTCAGACATTTAAAAACGAGTTGAAGAAGCTGATCTTGATTGTCATTGTGGCCGGCGTAGCCTTTCTTTTGAACCTCTTTCCCTTGTTCTATCCCTTGGGCATATTCCTGGTTTCTATCCTTTTAGCGGTTCAATTCGTTGATTATTCATGGTCTCGAAACCAGATGCACTTTGGCGCTTGCCTGAAGGATGTCTTAAAAAACATATTTCCTTACGGTATATCCGGATTTTTCTTTCTCTTATTGGTAACTGTGCCGATAATAAATGCATTCATTCCAGCATTAGCAACCAGTTACTATACGGTATTATGGCTACACCGACAGAACAAAATCCAGTAACCCAGCTTCCTTCAAAAAAGGAAGTAGAGACTATTGCTATAAAACTTCCTTTTGATTTGCAGGAGCGGATTCTTAGTTTTCCTCTGCTGCACAAAATTAGAGAAAAATACCCTATCGCCGATATTCATTTCATTACACCAAAAAAAGAAATCGAGGTTTTGAACCTCCTTCCTTTTAAAGCGTATTATCATGAATTTGATGAAGATGAGATCAGAACAATTTTTGACTCCCACCGCTATACTGCGACCTCAAAAATCTACAATGTAGATATGTTTGTCTCTTTGACCAACTCGTTTTCAGATGCATGCTTGGGGCTAGGTCTTCGCGCCAAAAAAAGAGTGGGATTCTCCGATGGTTGGAAAACCTTAGTTCTTACTCATAAAACTCCGCGCTTGTCTGGTCACCACGTGACTGAAGATTATTTTTCACTTTACCGCGCCATGGTTGAGGCCAATATTGATCTTAAGCTCAAGGTCATGTCTCGTGAAGTTGAGCCCATCATTAAAGATTGGGATTCAGCTCCGTATGTGGCGATCAATCTTTCGCCCTTACGGCATGCTTCAATAGAAGAAGAGATTCTCGATCTTATTAATTCCTTTGAGAATCAACGAATCGTTTTGTTTGCCTCAGAAGATCAAGAGAAAATTCAACTCTTGATTGAGCCATTTCTGGCCCGCTTAAGTCCGAGAAATACTTATATTAACTTTGTTCACAAGTCTTGGATTGAGCTGGCAAAGATGATTGCGTTTGCTAGAGGGGTTGTGACTTTTAATGGGGCCGTTGCGAGTTTGTCTGCTTACATGGGTACCAAGACAGTGATCCTTTATGATTCCGAAGATCCCAAGAGGTACGCTCCGTTTTATTTTCAAGCAGAGATTTTGATTTTAGGAGTGAATGATCCAACACTGGTGAATTCAACAACATCTCTCGGTATCTTAAAAGACCGCAAAAAATTCAATATGAATGAGGTTTTTGGGAAGACGGTGGAGTTTTTGAGGCTTTAGTAATTCGAAATTTTTTTAACTCTCTCTTCTAACTCTGGTGACAATTTGAATCCTTTAAGAACGTCGAGGGCTTCCACCCGATAATAGTAATTAGCACCTTCAGCATATTTCAAAACTTCTTCAATCACGGCAGAATTTGAATCTGAAGGTTTTATTTCTTTTAAGCTTTTAAGGATTCTCTCTTTAGCGTACATCTCTATATGACTCACATTGAGTAATTCAGAAAACCCCTGCTGTATTTTAGGGTCAGAGACTTTGGAGTTGGCCATAAATGTGATTAGAGAACCTTCATCACCGCCTGGCTCTTTGAGCATCGCCAGGGTTTTTGCCAGGACAGACGGATCTTTTGTTCGCATGTCACGAAGGGCATTGTACCCATAGTAAGTATCATTTTCTTTTTCTTTTGAGTCCTCAATAAATTTAAAGGCTCGCTTTATAGCATCTGGATCATCGGGATAAAACTTGGCCAAAAAGCCCAGTCCCTCGCCCGCGAGATAGATCTCTTTGCTCATCAAGTGTTTTTTTGCGTAGGATTTTAAGGTGGGTGATATTGTCACTTCTTTCACATTGGAATACGTCGCAATATCGAGCTGGCGATTAAGCATCTCGGGATTATTCCCTGCAGGGGCATTCACAAGGCGAGTAACTAGCGCAGCATCTTCCAGTGGAGTTAAACAGCTAAAGGCCTGCAATTCTCTAATGCCTACCGAGCGATGTTTAATATTTTTATCAGCAAGTTTGAGATATACCCTTAGATCTGAATCAATGGAGCAAATAATTTCAACATCACTTTCAGAAATGGGTTTGGCAAAAATTGTTTCTACCTCTTGGGTTAAGCGTTGAGTGGTCTCTTCCTGAGTAAGATAGCCCATATTGCGCGCTAGGAGCATCCATTCAGACTTAAGTCCTAGACCCTTCGTTTGATTGATGAGTCCCAGAATTTGGTCTTTGAGTATTTTATTATTTTTAATGAGGTCAAAGATCTTTTGTTCTTCTGGGGTAAGTTCTTTATCTTTAATCTCATTCATGAAAATATTTATTGCCGGCAGATAAAGGAGATAATCCTCCTGTCCCAAAAGTTCAATCGTCAGATCCAGCTTTTCGGCGACACTTTTACGCGCATCTAATAATTTACATACTTTTTGAGTCTTCTCATCTTTAGAATCAGCTGAAGCACATTGAGTGAAAGCGGTGCTTTTAAGACTTTCCGCCAACGCCTTATTGGCAATATCTACTTTACCCATCATTCTTTTCGCCATCTGTTTTTCAAGCTGATCGGGAGCTGAAATTTTGGTAAAATAGTTATTAATAAATGCTTTCACGTTTTTTCCGCTTGGACCTACTGAGTGAAAACCATAGAGCTGCTTATGTTCTCCACCAAAAGCTCTCTGCATACCGGCCTTATTAGAGTCTCCAACAGCACCGTAGCGAGATTGAACTACCATTTCAGCTCTAGCTAATGGAATGCCATCTTGCAGAAGGACCTGAAGATATTGGGCAGGAGTGCGATGGTCCTCATTTTTTTCAGCTAGAGTATTGCAGCCAAAAAGAAAAACCTCGTAGGGTTGATTAAGAACACCCTCGCAAGTTTTTGAGCATCCAGCCTTTTCTAACTCAGTCAAAGAAAGGGTTTTATTAGATTCGCCAAAAAATTCTCCTCCAAAATGTCCCGAGATCACTAACTGATCACAGCGAATACCGGAACTACAGGCCTTGGCAAACCAGTCAGAGTCACCAAAGTCAGTGAGCTCTACGACTGGATTAAATTTTTTAGGGTACTTGGCAGCTTGCGCCTGGAATATTTTCTTCTCATCATTGGAGTTGATGGTCATGGCGCAAATAGTGAACTTGTTAGGGTCAAGTACAGGGGAGGTTTTCTGGGCCCAGACTGCGGTAAATAGAGATATCAGACTGAGAAAAATCAGCATGAGAGCCTTTCGGCGGAATCAGTCTAAAACTTGAGTATTATAATTGGGTGGGTAACAATTCGAGCAGGGAGTATGTCCCTGCCCGATATTTGGAATTATTGAAAACTTTCTAAAATCTCGGCCAGTGAAGCCAGTTTATCCTGAAATAGTTTAGCCTTCTCGGTGACATCGACTCTGACTTCTTCCGGTGCATTGGCCATGAAATTGGTATTCGATAACTTGGACTCCACCTTTTTGTAATCGGCTTGAGTCTTTTCGATATCTTTTTTAATTCTATTTACCTGGTCGTTGATATCAATCAAACCTTCAAGCGGAATAAAGATTTCCGAGTGAGTGGTAGCAAGAGACGCTGACTTTTTAGGTTTCTCTGCACTCTTAGATCTAATGGTTCCTGATTTCACGTTCGCTAGGTCTTTTAAGAAGTGCCTTGATTCATAAACGAATTTCGCCAGACGTTTATCATCAGTGAATATTTTGACGTCAATTTCGTCTTTCGGCTTAAGGTTTACTGATGAGCGAATATTTCTGATACCTGTTGTAACATCAA
>JAIFLR010000030.1 GCA_020048985.1 Halobacteriovorax sp.
GTTTATACATATCATCGGCCATCATGAGTTTAATGCCGCCCTCATTGAATTTGTTCAGAGTCTTTCTGAAAAAAGCCGATGTCCAAAGCTTCTCAAGCATGACTTGAACGTCTACACCTTCTTTTTTCTTTTGAATGAGTAGATCAATCATTTCAAACGCTGAAGGATCTGAGGCAAAAGACATTACTCCCACTAGGATTGATTTTTTGGCTTCTCTGACTCGTTTCATTTTTTCTTTAAATGAAAGACCGTTGACTAAAAGTTTTAGTTTGTTTCCGCTGGTCAGTTCTGAACTTGAGACTTGATCCAATTCGCGGTTAAATTCTGCCGTCAGCATTTTTGAATCGGACGGAATTTCATGACTGTCTTTGTAGAAGCGATCCAAATCTCCACCCAGATTCTTTACCGGAGGGTGAATGAGGGATTTCCAGTCTGACATATGAAGATAGTCACGGTCAAAATGTTGAGTCTCTTTATCGAAAGCAAGTTTTTTAAAGGCATTCTTCTTGGCAGTTACAAAGTCCTCACCAGGATGTTCACTCATATAGGCATCGATATCAAATTGAAATAGATCCTGTGCCGTTTCTGGCGCCAAAGGAATGAGGGGAGTAATAGTCATTTTTCTCAAATTGACTTCAAATTTCAGGTCTTCTTTGGAGATCAGTGCTTTACTCTGGTCTTTCATGATTAGTGATTTTGTATCAGCAGGGGATAGCACATTTCCAGCGGCATACTTATAGTATTCAACTAGAGTTTGGTAATCGATTTTGAACTTGTTTTGAGGCTGCCCTAATTCATTTCTTGAATACTTATAGAGTGGATTCTCGGATGTAAACGCAGGGGAGGCCAAAACCATCGGGCTTAGGGCCATCAGGGATACCACCATAAGAGTTCTCTTGAACATAGATCCTCCAAAGATAACGAATTTGGAGGTTCTAACTTCAACTTTGGTGCCAACTGGCCCGGCTTCAATATAGTTTATAAGGGGGGCTGGTGGCGCTGGACTAGATAATTCTTGGAAAGGTGTCTAAGGACTAGACATCTCATATAATGCCAGCCCAGGGCTTCCAGTGGGAATAAAAAATATGACAAATTTACCTACCTAACCCACCGAAATAACGGATGTCTTGGACACGGGTATGAAAGGAGTTCCGCCTTTGAAATATGCTTTGACGAGCAAGCTCAGCACATCATAATCTTGAGGTTATTCTTCTAAGGGGTCGTTGTGAAAATTTGGCTATTAGCTCTGACAATTTGTGTTTCTGCCACCGCTGCAGAGACCACTCCAACTGTTCGTTTACAACAGTCACTTAGTTTTGCTGATGATATGAATTTTTCTAATTTAGACCTCGCTATTAAGCGCCAACTTGCTTCTTACGAGATCCAAAGCCTTGCTGGAGAAATCAAATTCGGCACTAAGCTTTACCCGAAGAAAGTTTTAAAAGACTCTTTAATCCTTCTCAGAGAACTTTCAGCTGCTTCTAAAAAATGCCAGGAAACTCAGCCTGCAAATGTTTGCCTAGATCAGTTTAACCTTGAAGTGAATGAGAAATTTGCGATCTATACACCAGTGCCAAGCAAAACAGCCCAACAGCAGCAGCGCCAGCAGGGTTTTGATGCGGCCCAGACCACTAAGTACACTTCGTACTACTCACCTGATTTAACCGGTTCACGCGTTCCTACAGAGCGCTTTAAGCATGCAGTTTATAGAAAGCCAACTCAGCCTGAACTTCAAAACTTCAGCCGCGTTGAGATTGATTACAAAGGCGCTCTTGCCGGTAAGGGCTATGAGATTTTTTGGGTCGAGGATTCATTTTTTGATCTTTACCTGCTTCACGTTCAGGGTGGAGGAAGAATCAATATTGAAAATGCTGATGGCACCAAGGAGCTTAAGTACCTGAGCTATGACGGGAAAAACACTCAGTCTTTTAAAATGATTTATCACTACTTGGTTCAGAAGGGGTACCTTAAGCCAGAGAATGCTTCAGTTCCTAACCAGCGTAAATTTCTTCAGGAAAATCCTGATAAAGAAGAAGAAGTTTTTGGCTCTTGCCCGTCATATGTGTATTTCAAAGAATCAGTTGAAGAGCCAGTGGGCCTGGATAATATTCCTCTGACTGAAGGCCGCTCTTTGGCGATGGATTCAAAAGTTTATAAGACTACGGGTTTAATTAATTTTGTGAAAACGAAGAAGGCCAGCCACGTTGACGAGAACGGTGTGGTGGTCAAAGTTCCTTTCTCTCGCTTTTTCATTGGCCAGGATACTGGCGGGGCGATTAAAGGCAACGCTCGTTGTGATTTGTATTTCGGTTACGGGCCACTGGCCGAGTTAACCGCTTACAACATGAACGAAATGGGCGAGCAGTATTTTCTAGTTAAAAAATAAGACTATAATTCAAAATAGTGAAGGGACGTCGATTTCTTCTCTTTGGATGGGTCCAAATCAAATAACACAATGACTTCAGTTTTTGACCTAGGTGAGACGTTGTAGATCACCAGGTCAGCACTTTCCGTAATCATGAAAAGCCCTTTGCCTGCTCCACCTTTGCCTTCGTGGATGACTTCTTTCCCTTCTTCAGCAAAATAATTCGTTTCGAGATATTTGAAGATGGTCTCTTTTTTAAAGACACCAAAAGGGTCCTCTACTGAGATCGCCAAGTACAGTCCGTCAGTGGCAAAACGCAGCTTTCCGCTTTGATCCGGGGTTAGGACAACGGCTTCAGTTCGGGATTTGGAGTTATGTAGAGGAGTACCATTTTTATCCACGGGTGCATCATAGATGGCATTCATGAGAAGCTCTTCGATCACAATCTGGCAGCGAGTTCGGACGACACTTCTGATTCCGAGCTCTGTCAGGTGACTGATGACTTGGTCATTTATATCCTGGCGCTCTTTAGAATTAGTTACTGCGAACTCTTTGACGTCAATGCCCCAGTTGAGATATTTCTCGATACCAAAAATATCTCCGGTGGTCATCTTACTGACAGTGGTTGAGATACTCTTGATATTGAAGGCACGGTCGTCTTCTTTAGTGGCCACGATATTTGAGATGAAGTGATACTGCTTAATCTTTGAAATATATTCTTTTGATTCTTCTTCCGTCATCAGAACGATTTTGGTTTTGATGTTTTGCTCTTTGACGAAGTCGGCTACTTCCAGCATTTCAGCAGATAAAAAGAGAATATCGCAGGCACTCGCTTTCAAAGCTTCTTGAGCTTCCTCTGCAGTTTTAACCATATCAACTTTGACTCCGGTCCCACCCAAGGCTATCTTGATCATGTTTCTTTGTTTGGGATTGGATTCCACTACCAGCACTCGCTGGTCTTTAAGTTGCTCTTGCTGGCTTTTGAGCTCTTTCATAGGAGACAGAGACTTTTGAATGAGCTTTAAATTGATTTTGAGAGCATCGAGTTTTGATCCCTGCTCAGTTGCCTGATCTAATAGTTTCAAGGAAGATTGAATGTAATCCTCATCCAAAGTAGAAAGTTTGTTCACCATCAGAATATTTTCGGCGTACATATTTTCTAGCTTCTTATAACCTAGTTTTAACTCATTGGTGCGTCTTTGAACTTCTTCTTCGAGGGAGCGGTTCAGGACTTCAAACTTATGCGCCTTCACGTTGGTGTTTTCCAACTTTTCGGTCAGAGTCAGGCAAAAGATTTTGTAGAGTAGTAGTTCGTAGTCGCTAGATTTTTCTTTTAGTTCTTCTACTCCAACTTTGAGCATGATCGTTGGAGCTGCGGCCACCACATCGGCCGAACACAAGTTTTTAGAAATGATGGACATTTCTCCGATGATGTCGCCCTTGCGTTTTAGTATGGCGACAGTTTCCTGGCCCACCACAATGGCAATTTCCCCTTCAATCAGAAAATAAAGAGAATCATTGAGATCCCCGGTTTTAAGAATAGCGTCACCTTGGGTGAAACGGAGCATTTGACCGAGGGGAGTTAATTCATCAATCAGGGTAATGCCTGCATTACCGGGAAGTTTGGGGTCACGGATTGCTTCCAGCAATTCTTGATTGAATTCTGAGAAATCATATTTTCGATTAGTCATGGTGGCTTATCGACATGTGTTCAGTAAATTTAACCGACAGTATTAGGCCGGATTGATAGAGTCAAAAAACTGGACATCTGTGCCGGGAAAGTCTTTTTTTACCTTCTCCATTAGGGCCTGAATGCCAAATCTTTCGGTGGCGTTATGTCCACCTGCGAAGAAATGAACCCCGGCCTCTTTAGCATCATGCCAGTTGTATTCAGAAATCTCCCCTGTGAGGTAAGCATCGAGACCATCTTCCATCGCCTTGATCCAGTCGTTGTTGGCGCCACCGGTAATGATGCCGATGGTTTTGATGAGTTTAGTTTCATCAGGCGAGGCCAGGATCACAGAGTGGTCGAGGAGCTTTTCTAGTTTGGTCTTCAAGTCTTTCGCACTCAGAGGGGTGGAAAGATGGCCCTTGGCCCCCATGGGCTGCTTCTTATACAAAGCGAAAGGTGCGAGGTTCTGCATCCCAAGTTTATTGGCCAGTGCCACCGCATTTCCAAATTCAGCGTGAGCATCAAGAGGGAGGTGATAAGCAAAAAGATTTAGGTCATGCTTCACGCAAGACTTTAATCGCTCCCCCCAAGCCCCTGTGACAGTACGTGGACCTTGGTATTTCCAAAATAAACCATGGTGAACAACCAAACCCTGAGCACCCCAGGCGATGGCCTGTTTGATGGAGTCTTGCGTCGCAGAAACCGCAAAGGCCAGTCGCGTGATCTCGGCTTTTCCCTCAATTTGCAGCCCATTCGGGGCGTAATCCTCAAAAAACTGAGGATTCATCTGCTGGTTAAAGTATTGCAAGAGATCATTTTGTTTAAGTGACATGGCACGTTCCTTTTCAATTACTCCTGATTCTAATACAATCTTCCAGTCTAAACAAAGGATTGAAAATGAAATTAAAACCAGGATTAGTATTCGGTACGGCCCTTGAAGAGCTCTATCAGTACGCTAAAGAAAATAAGTTCGCCCTTCCAGCGGTCAATGTCATCGGGACCAACTCTGTTAATGGAGTGCTTGAGACTGCGAAGCTGGTTAATTCTCCGGTTATCATTCAATTCTCAAACGGCGGCGGACAGTTTTATGCCGGGAAATCTCTTAAACTAGAAAACGATAAAGCCGCGGCTTTGGGAGCGATTTCTGGTGCTCACCATATCCAATTGATGGCCGAAGCATATGGCGTTCCAGTTATAATTCATACTGATCACGCGGCTAAAAAACTATTGCCGTGGATTGATCATATGCTGGATGCTGGTGAAGCAAACTTTAAGGCCAACCAAAAACCACTTTTTTCTTCTCATATGTTGGATCTTTCTGAAGAGTCGCTGGAAGAGAACATTGAAATCTCGGCCAAGTACTTCAAGCGTATGTCTGCTATGCAGACAGGAATTGAAATAGAATTGGGTGTTACTGGTGGGGAAGAAGATGGAGTGGATAACACTGACATCGATAACTCAAAACTCTACACTCAGCCTGAAGACGTGGCCTACGCTTATTCTCACTTAAGAGAAGTCGGCTCTAACTTTACTGTGGCCGCTTCATTTGGAAACGTTCATGGGGTGTATAAATCTGGGAACGTTAAACTCTCTCCCATCATTTTGAAAAACTCTCAAGAGTACGTTCAGAAAAAATATGGAACTGCTGCGAAGCCCGTTTCATTTGTTTTCCACGGGGGCTCAGGATCACTTCAATCAGAAATTCGCGAAGCCATTGATTACGGCGTCATCAAAATGAACATCGACACAGATATGCAGTGGGCTTACTGGGAAGGGATCAAGAATTTCTACGAAGAGAAAAAAGCTTATCTGCAAGGCCAGCTGGGAAATCCAGAAAGTGCGGATGCTCCGAACAAAAAATACTACGATCCAAGAGTATGGCAGAGAAAAGGTGAGGAGAGTTTTGTGAAACGCTTAAAAGTAGCGTTTGAAGACTTGAATAATATCAATCGCAATTAGTTTTAGATAAAAAAGCAAACCCTGGTTTTTTTGCCAGGGTTTGCTTTCAATTTAGTATCTTTCTATCAGCACACTTTTTACATGAGATTTAATGTCACCCGGGGACGCGAGTTTAGGGGCGTTTTCGCAGAATAATCCGGACTCTAGTCCTTCATTAATAATTTCAATTATCTCTTCTTGTTCAATTGCCGGTGAAATTATTTTTTTCATTCTTTTAGTAAAACGCTTAAGTCTTCTTGACCCTTCAATTTGAAGGTCCTTTACTCTGATTTCTCGAGCATCATACAGCTTACTGTAACCAACCATGACACTTCCAGTGAGAAGAAAACCAGAGACGATAAAAATGTTGCCCGTAAACATCGCCGGAAGAGTTAGTCCATAGGCGATGGCCCCCTTGTCTAATATCCATTTCTCTTGTTTCATTTCTTTTTCGGCGGCGGATGCATAGAGCTCACGGCAAGTAGGAGACGGCGTTTGCGCTTGAATTCCGAGGCTTAAACATATCATCAAAATAAAAATAATTTTTTTCATATTAATCTAGTGTTTAAAGGTTAAGCAGTTGCTGGATTCACTAAATGACTTCTCGTTGAAGGCATTCCTGCAGAGCTTGTTCAGCTCCGAGGCGAACGTCATTGTGCTTGAGAGAACAAGCAAGCATGCCATTAATTGTTTCATATTTTACCTCAGTGTTTTTGATGATGATATCGGGGAGGGGGATTCTGTAGGAATAAAAAATGTCCCATCGAAATGGGCTGCCTAAGGAGCTGAAATTTCGGGAGTTGAGATCCTCGATTTTACTACTAGGCGACGTCTTTGATGATGACTTCGCCTACAATTCCTGCCTTGTTTAGCTGGTCTTGTAAGGCATACTTGGCAAAGGTTTTAGCGGGCATTTGGAGGGCATTGGCAAATTGGATTGCCCTTTCAACACTGACAAGTTTTCTGCCTTTTTCAATGTTACATAGGTCTTGTTTGGTTATATCTAAAATTCCTGCCATTTCGACCTGTGAGTGTTCCTGCGCTAATCTGAATGAGCTAATCATTTTTCCGAAACTGATGTGACCGGTAGCTTTTCTAATGGCATTTTTAGCATATATGTTTTTTTTAATAGTCATGGTGATTTACCTCCAAAACCTCAACTGTAATACGGTTTGTTTTCACATCAAGGACGTATATTATTCGCCAACTTCTCGAAAGGGATGAGGATCTTTGTCCTTTACGGTTCCCATTCAGAGAATGATCTCTGTATCCCTTCACACTCTGCATACACATAAAACCTTCCGTTTCAATAATCTCTACCCATAGATCAAATTGAATTAAAATATGTTTTGGTAGTTTCTTTAATATTTTATGAGCATTTTTACTTAAAACGACCACTGATTCCACAAGGCTCCTTGAGTATACCTAAAAGGTGTACTTTCGTCAATCAACTGCTAAGGCGCTTGTCTCTTGCAAGAAATATGACCAGGCTCAGAACTTATAACTTCCCAAATTGATTCATGGATTGGAGCGGTGCTGAAATAGTTCTCCTTGAAACTCAAGAAAAGGAAGTTAACATAGAGTCATGAAAAACATCTTAATCACTGGTGCCTCCTCAGGAATCGGTAAAGCATGCGCTCTGGCAGCGGCGAAACTTGATTTTATTGTCTACGCCGGTCACCGTAAGGATTCTGATGGTGAAATGCTTAAGGCCCTTCATCCAAACATCAGACCCATTAAAATGGATGTGGTGAGTGAGCAGGATCGGAAGTCTACCTTCGAGCTGATCACAAGAGAGTGCGGGCAGCTGGATTGTTTATTTAACAACGCCGGTATCTCTGCCTCTGGTTCCAGCGAATTCCAGTCTCTTGAAAAATATCGAAGTCAGATGGAAGTGAATTTCATTTCACCAGTGGCGATGACTCAGACTTTTTTGCCACTACTTAGAAAGTCCAGAGACCCAAGAATTTTATTTACGGGGTCTGCTGCCGGCCTCCTTGCGAAACCCATGATTGCTTCCTACTGCGCCAGTAAGTTTGCCCTCGAGTCTTTTGTGGATGTACTGAGAATTGAGCTGGCCACCTGGAATATTAAAGTGGCAATTTTTGAGCCGGGAAAAATCAAAACAGAGATTTATAAAAAATCCTTTGATGAAGCCGTGGCAGAAAAATCAAAAATGAGTGAACTCGAACTTTCTCTATACAAACCTCTCATTGATGTGGCGATGTTCAATATGGAAAATGCCGATGGCATGAGTAGTGAAGTATCAGAAGTGGTGGATGTTTTTCTGCATGCTCTTACCGCCAAAAAACCAAAGTCCCGCTACCCCGTAGGTGGAGACGCAAAGATGCAGGCCTTCGTTGGAAAATATTTTCCTGATTGTTTGAAAGACTGGCTCATCAAACAAAAACTTAAAAAGTTTGGGTATAAATAAATCTCAGGGGATTAATTATTTGAGAAGCGTGATTTGTTTTTCGATTTCTGCTAGCGACGTTCCACCAGCAAATTTTCTTTTCTCAACTGTGGCCTCAAAAGTCAGCTTCTCTAAAAAATCAGCACTGATTCCCGAGGTGAGGGCCTGTATATCTTTAAGGGCCAGTTCATGAACTTGAACTTTTTTACTTTCTGCCAGTTCTACTAAACCAGCAACTACGCCGTAAGCCTCACGAAAAGGTACACCCTGATCGGTGAGGTGATTGGCCAGCTCTGTGGCCAAAATATGACCTTGATTCAAAAGAGTTTTAGCGCGTTTCTCATTTACTGTGAGTTCAGCTACAAAGTGCGAGAAAATATTGAGTGTGAGTTTGACGTCATTGGTGACACGAACATATGGGATTTTTGATTCATGCAGATCACTAGCGTAACTAGTGGCAAGACCTTTCACTAATGTCATCACACCACTGGCGTCTCCCATCCACAGCGAGGCTTTGGCACGAGCAAGCTCAGCGATATCGGGATTTCTTTTGTTGGGCATGATCGAGCTGCCCGTTGACCAGTTAGGTGAGAGCTCAACCAGACCCACAGGTGCCGATGACCAGTAGATAATATCTTCGGCCAGTCTAGATAGGTGAACACCAAAGTGGGCCGAGGCCTGCAAGAAATTGATGACACTGTCACGCTCTCCAACAGAATCATAGCTGTTCGTTGAGGGAGAATCAAAACCCAGAGTTTTGGCAATTTTATTCAGGTCCAGCGCCAGAGTTGTTCCGGCCAAAGCGGCTGAACCAATGGGCATAGTACTTAGAGCATCTGCTTTGACCGTTTCAAATTTTTTGAGGTCCCGCTTTAGCGCCCAAGCGTGTCCAAGGATGGCGTGACTCCAACGGATAGGTTGTCCATTTTGAAGATGAGTCATTCCTGGAATGATAATGTGTTTATTTTTATCGGCCAGTGTGACCATGCTTTCAATGAGAGTCTTTAAAAGTGCCACAACTTCAGTGGCCGAATCGGCCACATGAAGTTTTAGCGTCGTTGCAATGAGATCATTCCTTGATCTTCCAGCATGCATCTTTTTTCCCAATCCTTGGGTATGATCACTCACAAATCTTTCCAGATTCATGTGTATATCTTCATCTTCTTCGCGCCACTCAAACTTATCCGATGCCATGAGTTCAGAGGCCTCTGAGAGGGCACCCTGAATCTTGGCACATTCGTCTTTGGTAAGAATGCCGATTTCGGCCAAACCGCTGGCCCATGCTTTCTGGACTAAAATTTCCTGAACGTAGAGCTGCTTATCCGGATTCACACCATTGGTGAAGCTGGCCAAGAGTTCGCTCTTCGAAGGCTGAAATTTTGTCGAAAGCACTGACATAGCAATTATCCTTGAAAGTTCTTTTGATCACGAAGCCCTGCTTTCCAAGGTCCGTAACAAACTGTTTTAGAATATCCGTTAGCGTGCTTATTCATTTGATACTGGTCGATTTCAAAGCTCACGCCAGCTTCATCATACAAGGCGTAGTTTGATTGACGAGCAACCACACGTGCCTGGCCACCTTCAAGTTTGATCGTGATATCGCCATTCAGAGTTTTAGAAGCTTCAACAAAGAAGGCTTCTGCAGCAAAACGAACGGCCGAATGCCAGTGACCATCATAAATCGCGGCCCCGTATGCTTCGCCAACGTTGCGAGCAACTGTTTGAAGTTCACGGTTCCAAGTTAGATGCTTAAGGTTTTTAGCTGCAAGGTGAAGTAGAGTTCCGCCCGGAGTTTCATAAACGCCACGGCTCTTAATACCGATAGTTCTTTCTTCTACGAGATCAAGCACACCAACACCTGCGGCACCGGCAACTTGGTTAAGTTTAGTTAATAGAGCAGCAGGGCCCATGGTGTCCCCGTTCACAGCAACTGGCAGACCATTTTTGAAAGTCAGGTTAACTGTCACAGCATCTTTAAGCGCTTTCTCAGGAGTGGCGACCCATTCGTACACAGAAGCTGGGTTGTATTCTTTAGTGATGTTTTCTAGTACTCCACCTTCGCAAGAGCGGTGGAAAAGGTTCACGTCGACTGAGAAAAGTTTTTCAACGTTTTCAAAAGCGATGCCTTTAGTGGCGAGGTATTCGATCAATTCTTTGCGACCTGTGTAGTTCCATTTTTTCCAAGGAGCGATGACTTCAATTTCTGGAGCAAGGTATGCCCAAGATTTTTCAAAACGAAGTTGATCATTGCCTTTTCCTGTGGCCCCGTGAGCGATGGCATCACAACCAAGTTTTTTAGCAAAATGAGCAATTCTTTCAGCGATCAGTGGTCTACCAAGAGCAGTTCCAAGAAGGTAGTCGTCCTGATAAGTGGCGTTGGCACGGACAGCAAGGAAAGCAAATTCACTGGCAAATTTATCTTTTAGATCTTCAAAAATAAAATCACTGGCACCAAGCTTTTTGGCCCAACCCTTAAGGTACTCACCATCTGGAGCGTTTCCGAGGTCAGCACAGTAAGCAATGACTTCAGCATTATAGGTATCTTTTAACCAAGGGATGATAGCAGAAGTATCAAGGCCGCCAGAAAAAGCGAGTAGAATTTTTTTAGTCATAGGGACTCCTTTTCGATTTATGCAAGATGCATGAATAATTATGCATAAAAAAAGAAAAAACAAGCAAATTCTTTGCTTGACGAGAAAATAAATATGAATAATTATGCACGTACATGCATAATTATTCTTTGGCGAAAATTAAAGTGGCGGTTGTCGGTGGGTCTGGATATTCAGGCCAGGAGCTTCAGCGCCTACTCAATAAGCACCCTCATGTTGAATTGACTGGTCTCTTTAACTCGCAAACAGCTAATAAAATGAACCCGTCTGACTATCAGGTCGTCTTTTTGGCAACTCCGGCAGAAGTCTCGGCGGAGCTGGCCCCGAAAATTATGGAATGTGGAACTAGTGTGATTGACCTGAGTGGGGCGTACCGCTTGAGCTCTGGGGACATCGAAGCCACTTATAAAGAGTCTTATGGTATGGCGCATCCTTCAATTGGGCTTTTCTCAAAAGCTCAATACGGCCTAGTTCCGTGGATGAAGCCAACTGCTGAAGCTCCTGTTCTCATTTCCAATCCTGGATGTTATGCCACGGCGATCCTGATGGGGCTTTTGCCGCTTCTTTCAGACAACCTAATTCACGCTGACTCGATTGTGATTGATGCCAAATCAGGAACTACTGGGGCCGGAAAAAAAGCTGTTGAGTCGCAACTCTTCAGTGAAGTTGATGGCGAGTGTTTACCTTACAAGGTCGGCGTTCATCAGCACCTGCCTGAAGTTAAACTTTATGCCCAGATTTTTGGTGATTATCATATTGATCCATTTCTCACCACGAGCTTAATTCCAACTCGTCGTGGGATTATCGCTGGCATCTACTGCAAACTTAATCACGGCAAACACGCTAGTGACGTGACTCACGCACTCAACGATTATTACGGCAATTACCCACTGGTGGAATTTAGTTCTGAAATTTCCCGTGAGATGGTTTCTCTTAAGAAAGTCGTGGGGACAGCAAAAACTCACATTTCTTTTTCAGTTATTGGCGAAAAACTTTATCTCTTCTCTTGTATCGACAATCTCCTTAAGGGAGCTGCTTCTCAAGCGATTGAGAATTTTAATTTGATTCACCATTTTCCAGTAACCACAGGGCTGGAGCATTTGGAGGCGATCGTATGAAACTTGGACCAGGCATTGCCAAAACACCACTACCTAAAGGCTTCTACGCAGGTGGAGTGAATTCAGGTGTAAGAAAATATCGTCCAGACGTGGGTCTTATCACTTCAGATACTGACATCACTGCCGCTGGCGTTTTTACTCAGAATGAAGCAAAGGCCGCTCCGGTTTTGTGGTCACAAAAACTTGTGCCTTCAAATAAAATTCGCGCCATCATCACTAACTCTGGTCAGGCCAATGCTGCCACTGGGGAAGAAGGGATTAAAAATAATTATCTGATGGTAAAAGCAACTGCTGAAGTCGTGGGCTGCGCTCCAGAAGAAGTCCTTGTGGCCTCAACCGGCATGATTGGTGTTCATTTGAATGTGGACCTGATTAATAAATGTTTACCAGAACTCGCTGCCCGTGTGACCAATACGGCTGAACATTTTGCCAACGCAATTTTGACTACTGACTTAGTGCCTAAAACTGTTTCTACAACTCTCAAACTTTCAACGGGAGAGATTTGTATTACGGGTATCGCTAAGGGCTCCGGCATGATTCACCCAAATATGGCGACTATGCTCGGGTATATTTTAACTGACGCTAAAATTGAAGCGACCCAAGCTCATACCTTTTTGAAAACGGCCGTTGATCAGTCCTTCAATATGGTGAGCGTTGATGGTGACACTTCAACTAATGACTGTGCTTTCTTACTGGCCAACGGGGCCAGTGGCATTGAGCTTAAAACTGAAGATGACAAAGAACTTTTCCAAGCAACTGTGATTCAAGTTTCTCAGCTCCTTGCTCAGGCGATTGCCAGAGACGGAGAAGGGGCGACTAAACTCATCGAAATTAATATGACTGGTGCCAGTGATTTAATGCTCGCTAAAAAAGCTGCTCGTGGCCTGACAGTGAGTCCACTCTTTAAGTGTGCCATTCATGGTGAAGATCCAAACTGGGGAAGAATTCTTGCCCGTTTGGGGGCAGAAGGAATTCCATCAGCAGAACTTAATAAGATGACTTTGAAGCTTCAAGGGGAAGAGATTTTCACTCATGGAGCTCCCATTCTTTTTGACCGGGACAAAGTGCGCGGGCTGCTCCGTACAGACACAGTTCTAGTGGAAATCATTTTTCCTAATACAAATGTGACTCCTGTTGTGAAAGCTTGGGGATGTGACTTTTCTAAAAAATATGTTGATATCAATGCGGAGTATAACTAATGAAATCTTGGGTCATCAAACTGGGCGGAGCTGCCCTTTCTAATCCTGAAGCAGCAAGAAATCTTGCTCAAGCCATTGTTCTTTTAAAAGAGCAGGGCGAATCGGTTGTGGTTGTACACGGCGGTGGTCCCATGATTAATAAACGATTAGAAGAAAAAAATATTTCGTGGTCTTTCCATGAAGGTCAGAGAGTCACGACTCCAGAAATGATGACTGTCATTGAGAGTGCTCTCGGTGAAGTGAATCAGATGATCTGTGACGTCTTCACTGAGTATGGAATCAAAAACATTGGTATTCCAGGAAATACCAACGATATGTTTTTCTGCCGCCAGATGAATCCTATTTTAGGTCAAGTGGGTGAAGTGATAAAAGTTGATCCTTCAATCGTGGAAGATGCTTTGGCGATGGACTTTGTTCCTGTCATTGCTCCGATCGGAGTGGATGAAGAGGGGAGAAGCTATAATATCAATGCAGACTGGGGAGCTTCTTCGCTCGCCTCAACGTTGAATGCCAAAGCACTCGTTTATGCTACTGATCAACGTGGAATCTTAGACTGCAATGAGCTTCCTTATGATTCTCTGACACTTAGTCAGTTGAAAATTCTGATGGATAAAGGTGGAGTCACTGGCGGTATGCTGGCCAAGAGCCGCAGTATTGAAAAGGCCCTTATGTCTGGGGTGAAAAAAGTTTGTGTGACTCATGCTTTAGAGATGAAAGAGCTTATTGAAACCAGAATCGGCGGCACGATGTGTGTTGAAATGGGCCGACTTGAGCAGGTTATGAAATTGAAGGAGAACAACTATGCAGTTTCCTAATAAAGGCCACTTCTTAGATGGCAAAGAAATGAGTCCTCAAAGACTCAATGATCTTTTGAGTCTTGCTGAAACACTTAAATCTGAGAGAGATCTAGGCATCCTTCGTGATGACCTCAAGGGTAAAACTCTGGCCCTCTTATTTGATAAACCTTCGCTTCGTACGCGCATGAGCTTTACTCTGGCGATGACTGAGCTTGGTGGGAACGTGATTGAAGCTCCGGCGAATTTAAGAAAGCATGAAGAACCTGAAGACCTTGCAGGAGTAATGTCTCGATACGTTCACGGAATCATGATTAGAACTCACGCTCATGTTGGTCTTGATCGGTTTGTTTCTCGCTCAAAAGTTCCCGTGATGAACGGCTTAACTGATGAGCATCACCCTTGTCAGGGACTTGCCGACATTCTTACTATGAAACAAGCTTTTGGTTCCACGGAAGGTTTGGTTCTGACTTATATTGGGGATGGGAATAACATTCTTCACTCCCTTATGGTTCTTGCTCCCTTAGTTGGTATCCACGTTCATTACGCGGCTCCGGCAAATTATCAGCCTGACGGCAAACTTCTCGAGTGGTGCCAGATGAGAAAGGGTGTTACCGGAAGTGTAAAAGCCTTTAAGACACCTGAAGAAGCGGTCAAGGGTTGTAATGCTATTTATACTGATGTGTGGACAAGTATGGGCTTTGAAAGCGAGAATGAAGAGAGAATCAAAGCTTTTGCTGGCTACCAAGTTAATGAAGATCTTTATAAACAAGCCGCGCCTCAAGCAATCGTTATGCATTGTATGCCGATGGTGAGAGGGCAGGAGATCACTTCAGAGATGGCCGACCACGATCGATCATTTATTTATCAGCAGGCCGAGAATCGCCTCCACGTGCAAAAAGCACTATTGTGGGAATTATTAAGGTAAAAAACTATGTCACCGGCAGTTTCAGAGCGCTTTAATATTTTGCGAAAAATCCTGGAATCAGGAAAAAATTCTACTCAAGAAGATATTCGCGACATGCTGGAGGCCAAAGGCCACGATGTCAATCAATCTACTATCTCCAGAGATTTGCGAAAATTGGGAGCGATTAAGGGGACTGATAGCAAGGGGCGGACGGTTTATCGATTGTCTGATTCAACTCCTGAGACTTCTTTTGCGTCTCAGTCGTTGGGTGATCTTATTCTCAATATTTTGCACAATGACTCAATGATTGTTATTCAAACCACGCCGGGCTCTGCTTCGCTTGTGGCCCGGCACTTAGATATGAACAAGCCAGCTGACATCCTGGGGACCATTGCCGGGGACGATACGATTTTTGTGGCGCCCTCTAAGGAATACACCATCAAACAAACCATTACCGAGATACGTGAATCCTTTTAAACTAGGGGATCGTTTTAGTCGGAATAATCTGTGCCAAAATTTATCTTTGATGTTTTATCTTATGCTTCTATAATTTCATTATGAAGTTTTTTTTGCTTAATTTCATTTCATTCCTTATCGCGGTGTCGTCGCTTTATACATGTTTTCATTTTGAAATTAATTTTAATGATGATGGAACTGATGCTCTTTCCTCCCTGCCGCTTCTTAAATTAGATCCAATGAAGAGCCCAAATGGGAAGACTTCCCATAGTCCAGAAATCTTAAATTTTTTCATAGGTGAACGGGCAATTTTTGCCGATTTATCTGAACTTCCTACTGTCTCTTTCCTTCACTATCTTCCTATTCATTCTCTCTCCAGATTAAAAGACTTCTTCCTTTTGATTTAGACCGATATCACTTAAAATTTAAGTAGTTAGTCTAACAAGGAACATTAATGCAACTTGGCCAAATTGATGTCGCTGTTGTTGTTGCGTACATCATATTTATATTTAGTATCGCTTTTGGTGCGAGACGCTTTATGAAAAAGCAATCTCTCATTGAAGGAGAGACGACTAGTCCAATTGAGAATCACTATCTCGCTGGCAAATCCATTACATTTTGGGAAGCCTTGCTTTCTATTATTGCCACAGAGTTTTCTGCCATGGCGTTTCTCACAATTCCAACTTATGTTTACTTCGAAAATATGAGTTATGTTCGTTTTGTGGTTGGGGCTTTTCTGAGTCGATCAATAATATCGGTATATTTTCTACCAAAAATTCACGGCAAAGGTTTGACGATATTTGAAGCTCTGGCCCGAGGCGTTCACGGGTACACCCGCCTCACAAAGGAAGCCTTGCTTGGGCGCAAAACATTCGCATTCTTCTACATCTTTGGAAAGGTTATTGGAGCCTCAGTTAAACTTTTAGGTGGGGCTCTACTTATTTCGGAATTTCTTCATATTTCGCTATTCCTGGCGATCATCGTTATCGCTTCAATGACATATTTCTACATTATGTTGGGAGGCCTCAAGGCAGTTGTTCGTACGGATATGTTACAGGCAACAATTTTTATTTTTGGTGGTATTATGGCCCACTTTGTTGTGGGTAAAATTAGCAGTTTTAGCTGGGGAGAACTCCTGGCCTTCGGATTTGAACAAGGGAAATTTAGTTTTTTTAGTGGCAATGGTTTTTTTGCATTTTTCTACGGAATTATTGCTGGTGTTGTCTATGATGCTGCTACTCACGGAGTTGATCAGGATGTGACTCAAAAACTATTTGGAGTTAAAGATATTGAGGTAGCAAAAAAGGTTCTGACATGGTCTGCTATCGGATCGCTTTTAGTGAATCTATTGTTTTTATTTTTGGGTGTCATCCTTTGGGCCTATTACACTAAGCATAGTGTCAGCATACCACCGGTGGAAAAAATCTTTTCTAATTTAATTGAATCCCATTTTCCTACTCCTATTAAGGGTTTGATGGTGGCGAGTATTTTAGCAGCTTGCATGTCTACAGTTGATTCATCAATAAACGCTATGAGTGCTGTCTTCTGGAACGATTTGATGAGTGTCAAAAACTCCAAGATTTTTCGGCTCTTCATCAATATTGATAACCTTATCATAACCTTATTAATTGTTATTTTTTCGTACTCTTTCTCATTTATTCCTGGCTCATTAAAAATTGGGCACCATCTCTCGTACCTTTCAACTGGGCCGCTGTTGGCGTTCTTCCTTTGTCGAATGGTTTTGGAAAAATATATTAAAATCCGTTTCACACCTTCTTTAGTATTCCTCAGCTTCTTCACTTGCTTCTTGGGAATGGCCCTTAATCATTTTCGGTTCGGATTCAATCCTCAATTGACGATACTTTGGGGCGTTTTTACGACAATTGTTTTTATGTGGATCTATTCAAGAATTACAGATTTATTTAAAGCACCAAAAGAGAAAGAAATATGACGAGCAAATTAAAATTTCACCATAAATCAGATAAGCTCATTAAGTCTGGTTCTAGATTTAGGGATCAACTTAAATTAATGGCGAAGCCGGAAATGGGCTTTGTAAAAGCGATTGTGATCATCACTTTGGCAGTGAGCTTTTTGAGTTTAGGTGTGCCACTTGCGATTCAAACGATTGTAAATAGTATTGTTGTGAGAACGATGGTTCAGCCACTTGTGGTCATGAGTTTTCTTTTGTTATTTATTCTTTCTTGCAGTGGAGTCCTTCAGGCGATACAAACTTACACAGTGGAGATCCTTCAACGCAGACTTTTCGTCAGATATGGACTAGTCATCGGTGAGAGATTAACTGCTTATCAAGACAAGTATTTCAAAAGTGCAAATTCCCCTGATCTTATAAATCGCTATTTTGACGTCATCATTATGCAATCGCAAATGGTCACGTTCTTTGTGAATGGATTTGGGTTTATCATCCAGTTTTGCGTAGGTTTTGCTCTGTTAGTTTTTTATCATCCTTATTTCTTGGGTTTTGCAGCTTTTATGGGACAATTTCTAGTTCTCAACTGGATGTTATTTGGCCCTGACGGTATTAAGGCAGGGTCTCCCGAGGCCAATGGAAAGTATCAGTTAGTAAGCTGGATTGAAGAGTTGAGTCGTGTGAGAAATCTTTTTACTTCAGATAATGGTAAAAACTTCTCTAATAATAAATTAAATAGCCTCTTCAACCGTTGGTTAGAAGTAAGAAACAAACTGTTTAGTTTTCAATTTCGTCAGCACATAGGCCTACAAATATTTAGTGTCTCTATGAACGTAATCCTTATGTCTATGGGTGGATTCTTAGTTTTGAAAGGAGAGTTAAGTGCCGGGCAACTGGTAGCGGCTGCCTTAGTAGTAAACAGTATTATTGCTGGTATTCCGAATTTGCAGAATTTTTTCTTTAGTGTGTATAACTATTCAACATCTCTGGACATGATTGCTCGCTTCTACGATTACCCACTTGAAATAGAAAAAGAAGGCGCAATTACGCCTAAAAGTTATGATTTCAAATTTGAGAATCTAACATTCTCGCCAAATTATAATTTTAATTTTGAATTTAAGGAAGGAACAAAAAATCTTGTCTTGCTTAAAAGTTTTTCTTCTTTAGATCATTTTTATGAAGCACTGATGGGTTTTAGCGAACACACAGGTGGTTGCATTAAGTACGATGGAATGCTTTTGGAGGATCTCGACATTGGCGAGATTCGCAATCATATACAGCTCATTGCCCATAATCAGTTTTTTGCTGGAACAGTCTTGGAAAACATAACAGGCTTTGGCAACCGTAGCAATTACACTGAAACGGAGATTCAAGATGTTTTAGAACGAGTAGGACTGTTAGAGAATATTCATGCCCTACCTAATAAAATGGATACTGAAATCAGGCCAAATGGATATCCATTTACAAAGTCCCAAATACTCGCCTTGCAGGTGGCGCGCTCTCTGTTGCTTCAGCCCAAAATTCTTTTGGTTACTCCTGATTTTGAACAGCTTTCAACTTTTAAGCGAAAACTCATTTTTAAAGAGATCGCCAACAAAAAAAATAAATGGACCTTGCTCTTTTTCACGCAGAGATTTTATAAAGGTGATTTCGACCAGTATCATGCTTTTGAAAGAACAAATATGAAGAAACTTGCAGATGAAGCGGAACTACTGAAGGAGATTGAAATTTATGGCTGAGCTAAAAATGGACAATTCAGACCCGAATTTTGTTTATTCTGTAGTCCAAGATGATATCGATGTCGTTTATGCTAAAACACCTGATGAAATGCTCGAGTTGCATGATCTGCCTGATGTCGCAAAAATGTTGACCAGGTTGGTGATTGTTTTTTTCCTATTTATTACAATCTTTTTCATCGCCATACCTTGGCAGCAGACAGCTACTGGCTCTGGTAAGGTTATCGCCTATAACCCCAAGGACAGAGTTCAAAATATTCACGCCACTGTTAGTGGAAGAATTAAGAAGTGGTATGTTCGTGAAGGATCCTATGTGAAAACGGGAGATCCTATTATTGAAATCACAGATATTGACCCCAATTATCTTGAAAGATTAAAAGTACAAAGTGCGGCTGTCAAAAGCCAATACGATGCTGCCGTAGCTGTTGCAACAACGGCCAAGTATGATTTTGAACGCCAAAAAGACCTTTATCAAAAAGGGATCAGCTCCCGTAAAGATATGGAGCAGGCAACCATTGCTTTTCGTAATGCAGAAGCACTGGAAGCCCAGGCACTCTCAAATTACACTCAGTCTCAATCGACACTATCTCGACAACAGAGTCAATTACTTCTGGCACCTACTGATGGAACGATCGTACGGCTATTAGTTGGTTCGAGTAATATTGTCGTAGATCAAGGTCAGGTTTTGGCGGTCTTCGTGCCAAAGAGTGAAGAACTCTCTGTGCAGATATTTATCAAAGGCAATGACCTTCCTTTAGTTCAAGAGGGTAGAAAAGTACGCTTACAATTTGAAGGATGGCCTGCTATTCAATTTTCGGGCTGGCCTTCTGTGGCGATTGGTACATTTGGTGGCGAGGTCAAGGTCGTTGACCAGACAGCGACCCCAGATGGGTTTTTTCGTGTCATTGTGGTTCCCGGCAAAGGTGTTAAGTGGCCTGCCTCAAGATTTATCAGGCAGGGTACTCGAGTCAACGGCTGGATACTCTTAAATAATGTTTCTATTGGTTACGAAGCATGGAGGCAATTCAATGGCTTCCCTCCAACTATGGATCGGGCGCCTAATGATGGACTGTCCAATTCAACATCAGATATTCCAGAGTAGACATGAAGGGAAGAGCAATGAATAATATTTTTTTACTTCTGATAATGGTCTCCGGAACTACTTATGGAGCTATCTCTCCAACTATTGTTAAAGAGAGTGCTTTGAAATATCATCCAACTGTACTTGCGGCGTTAGAAAGAATGCGAGCAGAAGAAGAAGCCGTCAGGGGAGCTAGAGGTGCTTTTGATACTAAAGTCGTTTCTAGCTATAAAAGACAAACTAAGCATGATTACAATACAACTTTATCCCGCACTCAGCTTGAAAAACCACTACGACTAGCAAACTCAAAAATCTATGCCGGTGCTGAGCAAATCAGCAATCCCTCAGGGTTTCTTGCTCCTATTTACCATACTGGCAACCCAACGACTCAAACTGGAAATTATACGCTTGTAGGGCTTCAGCTGTCCTTGTGGAAAAATCTCTCGCTTGATCCCAGTCGAGCTGCACTTCAAAATGCTAAGTATGATGCCAAAATAGCTAAGGCTGAAAAAAGATTAACCGTATTGGATATCGGAAGGTTAGGTCAACTTGGTTACTGGGAATGGGTCACAGCTCAAAAAGTAAAAAATGCTTATGAAGAACTAGTTAAAAATGGCGAAACAAGAAATGAGTACTTGATGGCCCGTCAGAAAAAAGGTGATGTTGCCCAAATATTAGTAACAGAAAACGAGCAGTATGTTGCAAGTCGTAAGGGTTCACTTCAGGCTGCAAAAGAGCGACTCCTTCGTGCTGAATATGCTCTCTCTCTATTTTACAGAGATGACAGTGGTGAACCCATTATTCCAAGTGTCACGGACAATTTTGAAGATTATCCAATTGATTTAGCTGTCCTTTTGGAAAAGCTTGATCTCAATTCTAATATTGATGAATTGATTAAGAAGCGTCCTGATATGAAAAATCTCGCTTTCACGGTAGATAAAACTGAAGTTGATCTCGAACTTGCCAAACAAGATTTAAGACCTCAAGTAGATCTGACGACGGAATATTTTCAGAGAACTGTAGAGCATCCCAATATGCCCCGAGATTATTTAATGGTGATGGCGCAAGTTAGTATCCCTATTGAAAGAAATTTAGGGAATGGAAATATTGCCGCTGCTCGCGCTCGGCAAATGGTGGCGAAAAGAGAGATGAGCTATGGTCAGCAGACTTATAAGTATGAAATTATGGCACTAAGGCAATCCCTTCATTTACAGTTAGAGCAAGTCGTTCAGTCTAAAATTGAATTTGCGAAGTCTAAAGAACTTGTAACCTCAGAAGCTTATAAGTTTAAAACTGGCGGAGGGAATTTGTTCTTAGTTAATTTAAGAGAGGAGGCCCAGGCTAGAGCGGAAGCGTCTTTTCATGAGGCCCGTCTGGCCTTTATGAATACTGTACTTAGCTATCAAGCACTAGTGAGTACAGGGGATTAACATTCACTTTGAATTCAAAACCACATTGAGAGTGAGGTCACAAAAAATCCGTCTAAACGATTTTTTCCGGATGATCCTTCGGGATATATCTCATCCACTGAATAAAATCCGCGAATCTCATTTCTCCACTGGGCATTCTCTTCCAGATTTTGATCGAAATTCACAGAGGCACCTACAACCTGAAATCCATTAACAGTAGATGTGACTATATTGGCCTGATGGCGGTCATTATAATACTCGCCACGAATGGCAAAGGACTGCTCTGGATTCAGGACTCTTCTGGCGGTCAGAGTCGCAGCGTACCACGGATCAACACCATCATTGTCCTGCTGGGCCTGATGGCCAAAATCAAAAGCGTAGAGGTATTGCCATTTTTCTGAGGCCATCCAGCGCAGGATAAAATTCTGATAGGCTCGAAAGCGTGGGTTTTGACTTACAACTTCTTCATCACCAAAAAAGTTATTGTAGGTAAAAGTAACGGTGTCTGAGATAGCATTCTTGTACTGCATACCAATCGCCTTGCCTTGGTTGTTTTCAGACATGTTTTGCCAGCCGTTGAGTAGTTGTAACTGAACAGATTGTTTTTGATCCAACTGGTGCTCTAGTCTTACTCCGGCAGAGTAGTAGGGGACATAATCTAAATTAATCGCACGGGTGTAAGTCCAGTTGTCTTTTGATATCCAGGATTCCGCCCCAATATTGCCTAAAAAAATACCGCCATCAATCCAGGTTTTATCATTAAGTTTTGTACCTACATAAGCTTCTTGAAATATCTTGGCGTCTTGAGCACCTGAAGTCGCTCCCTCACTTGGTTCACCAGTTGTATTTTTAGTTACTGATTGGCCGTATTGCAGTGCCAGACGACCCCGCGTTTTTTCTTTTTTTAAGATCGCCTCGAAGTAGGCTAGATTTATGTTGAATTCATTGTGCCGCACGGGTTGAGTGGTGAACTGCCTCTCGTGATTTTTCGGCATATTGGCATCAAAAGCATAGTAGGTGTCGACAAAGCCGCCGAAGCTAATGTCCTTATCGATACTAGCAGAGGCAACGATGGGTATTAAAAGTAATGGAATTGAAATATTTTTTAGTTTAAGCATATGAAAATTATAACTCTGGAACTTCTGAAGGCCATTGATTAAAATCATTATATGTCTAAATTGATCATCATTTTCGTTTGCCTCATATTGGGGATTTTACTCCAGCGAGTAAAACGTCTTCCCCAGAACCTCCATTTTCATTTCAACACCGTCATTCTTTACGCTCTTTTGCCCGCTGTTATTTTCCTCTCCATTCCGAATCTTACATGGAGTAAAGAATTAGTCCCTGTTGCCTTGGTGGCCTGGATCATTTTCATGCTGGCCCTTATCTTTTTCTCCCTGGTTGGGGCGAGATTCAAATGGGATAAAAAAGTCGTCGCTTGTTTGATTCTTACTGCTGGACTTGGAAATACCTCGTTTGTGGGGTTTCCCATCATCGAGGCGCTTCTCGGCACGGAGGCGATTAAATACGCCGTGGTGCTGGATCAGGCGGGAACCTTTCTAATTTGCTCAACTTTTGGAGTGTGGCTGGCACTGTCTTTTTCTGAGGGAGACACTGCCAAGAGAGTGATCCTGAAGCGCGTATTATCTTTCCCACCTTTTGTCGCTATTGCTTTCTCGCTGATTCTTACATCTTTTGATTGGACCGCTTCAGGCATTACCAAAAATATTCTTGAGCTGCTCGCCAGTCTGCTTGCCCCTTTGGCGTTAATTAGTGTTGGTTTGCAACTTAAGCTGCGTGATCTTCATGGTGAGTGGAAATTTCTTACATGGGGTTTAGGATTCAAATTAGTGCTTGCCCCGATGATGATTTTTTTCATCTATCGCATGTTGGATGTACCGCAGAAAATTTTCGAAGTAGTGCTCTTAGAATCAGCAATGGCACCGATGATTACCTCCAGCATACTCGCTGCATCTTATGGACTGCATCCCAAGCTTGCTGGTTTGATGGTTGGAATTGGCGTTCCGCTTTCCTTTCTTACATTGAGTGCTTGGTATCTGTTTCTTTAAAAATCCTTTTAGCCGATGAGATTACTCCAACCAACAAAACCTTACTTCACGCAGTTGGCGTAGACGCTTTTTAAAAACCTGTCACAATTAACAGTAAGAAGCAGCTTTCACCACGGATTAAGGAGAATATATGAAAAGCTTAAAGCAAGGATTGCTAATCGCGGCCATCGCCCTGTCACAGCCAACTTGGTCATGTTCTGAGAACGGATCAGAAGGTTTTGTTCCTGAAAATAATTTGAAAATTTCAGTTAACGCCAAAAGATTTGGTGGATTAAATGAAGCTCAGTTTAATAACGCTATTGAAAGAGTTGAAGTTATTTACGCTCCAATCGTAGCTCAGCAAGGCGGAAAGCTTGTTATTGACCGTGACTGGGATGATGCAACTGTAAACGCATATGCTCAACGTTCAGGTAGTAACTGGATGGTAAATATGTTTGGTGGTCTTGCTCGTCACGATGCAATCACTGAAGATGGTATGTCTTTAGTTGTTTGTCACGAAATTGGTCACCACATTGGTGGAGCTCCAACTAAAGCATCTGCTTACTCAAGCACATGGGCTTCAAATGAAGGCCAAGCTGATTATTTCTCAAACCTTAAGTGTCTTCGTCGTACGTTCTTGAACGATGACAACATTGCAATCGTTGCAGCCATGAACGTTCCAGCTTCTTTGACTGAAGCATGTTCTAAAGCATGGTCTTCTGAAGAAGATAGAGCGATTTGTATTCGCGGCGGTATGGCCGGTGATTCAGTTGCAAGACTATTTCAGTCTCTAAGAGGCCAGACTACTCCAGCTAAATTTGAAACTCCGGATGCAGCAGTTGTTTCGACAACTAATGATAACCACCCTGCAACTCAGTGTCGTCTTGATACATACTTCCAAGGTTCTCTTTGTGAAGTTAACTTCAATGACAACGTTGAACGTAATTCAGAAGTGGCCGGTACTTGTCACGGTTCTTTAGGACACAAAAATGGTCTTCGTCCAAGATGTTGGTTCAAGGCCAAAGTTCAGTAGTCGATACTTTCTTACGTTTTAAAAGAAGGGGGTCCGAAAGGGTCCCCTTTTTTTTTATATATAAATTCAAAACTTAAAAAGTCGGAATAGCCTTTATTAAACAATAACAGAAAAAAATCTTCATTTAGTGTTAAGATAGCAGGGACTGAAAAACAGGGACATGTTTGATGGGCACTATTTTGGTGGTAGATGATGAGATCGAGCTCAGAGAACTTCTGACAATATTTTTGACGATGAAAGGATTTGACGTGCTCGAGGCAAATTCTGGAAAAAATGCTTTGGAGTTGCTGGCCGCAAATCAAAATATCAGTTTAATCATAAGTGACGTTCATATGCAAAATGGTGATGGGATGTTCTTATTGAAGACGCTAAAGAATGAGTTAAAATCCACTATCCCGGTCATGATGTATTCTGGAGGATCAAGTACCGAATTGAGTGTTTACACTGCAGAAGGGGCAGATGCAGTTTTTGAGAAGCCAATTAATTTGGCAAACCTTCTCATTTTTATAAGAAATTTTCTCGGTTCTAAAATTGCATGAAAATACTATGTCACTTGTTTTTTTGTTTTGTTCTTTTAATAGGTAATTCGCATAGTGCGACCGTTGAAGCTTTGACATTAAAAGCGACTTTCGTATTAAAATTCATTCCTTTTATCGAATTTCCAGTGAAGCCAAGTTCTTTTAGAATTGGATTCTTGGGTGATAAAGAACATCTTCCAGAGTTTGCAGCTGTATTTCGAGACAAATCACACGATAATATTAAATTTGAAGTAATAGATCTCGATCCAAATTCAGATTTGTCAAAAATTAATATCCTTTTCATCGAGTCCAATCGATTCCCTTCAAAAGTTGATCAAATTAAAGCATTAATTATTTCTGATGAGAAAAGTGGAATCAATAAAGGGGCAAATATCAATTTTCTTATCGTTGGTGAATCAATTAAATTTGAAATTAACCAACATAAGTCCCAAGAAAGCGGATTCAAGATTAGCTCTCGTTTGCTGAATCTCGCATTGAAAGTAGTGCAATGAAAAATCGATCACTTTCAGACGCTCTTAGAATCTATCAATCTTACTTAACAATATCTATTGCTTGTTTCTTTGCACTTTTCCTCATTACCTACGAAGTACTTTCTTATAGAAATTTTATAATCGATAGTTTTTCAGGAATAGGAGAGTTGGTCGCAAGAAACATTGTTCCCGCAATGACCTTCAAGGATACTGATGAGGTTGCCAGGGTTTTGAGCACTCTTAATAAAAACAAGGAAATTGTCTCAGCGACTGCTTATAATGCTGAAAATAAGATGTTAGCAACCACCAATCCTGACACTGTCGCTGGGATTATTTCAAACGCTAGTCAATGGAAGCATTTGCAGTATTATTTATTTATCTACCAACATTCTATTATTGGCGAAGATAAAGAGAATATGGGGAAGTTAGTTTTCGTTATTTCAATAAAGCCATTTTTACTTGATTTGTGTAAAGTTGTTTTTTTCACCCTTCTTGTATCTAGCTTGGCCGTGATTGCGGGCCAGTCAATTATGAACAGATTAACGAATCGAGTTGTCGTTCCGCTAAAAAATCTCGGAAGCAGGATGGCCACGATTAGTCAGAGCAAGAATTACGATCTGCAAATCCACCAATCTCCTGCTGAAAGTAAAGTGTCCTATGATGAAATTGATGTTTTAACTCATGAATTTACTCACTTGATGGAAGTCATTCGTGCGTCCAATATTGATTTGAAAATGTTGAATTTAAATTTAGAGAACCTCGTTACTAAGCGAACGAAAGAAAGAGATCTTGAAAGAATGAAGGCCGTTCAATCAGGCAAGATCGCTGCGCTTGGGGCCATGAGTGCTGGAATTGCCCATGAAATAAACAATCCACTTGCCGCAATTAAAGTCTCGTCTGACATTCTTTCAATGATGGTCAATGAGAAAATGTTGGATGAAAAAGTTCTACTTAAAGTCACAACTGACATTCACAGAATGGTTGAGAGAATTACGACCATTATTAAAGGTATGCGTTCATTTACCAGGGATGGTTCCCAGGATCCTCTTGTTGAAACGGATCTTTCCAAAATTGTTGAAGAAACATTGATTTTTGTTAGTACACGTTACAAAAACAATAAGGTCAATCTTGAAGTGAACGTGAAAGAGGGCGACTTAAAAGTAATGTGCAGGAGTAGTCAGATCTCTCAGGTGATATTAAATCTATTAAACAATGCCTATGATGCCATTGAACTAAAAGAAGATAAGTGGGTGAGAGTTGATACATTCAAGGAAGACCACAAAATAGGCTTAACCGTTACTGACTGTGGAGCCGGTATACCTAAAGAAATTTTAGAACGATTATTTGAGCCCTTTTATACAACGAAAGGATTGGGCAAGGGGACCGGAATCGGTCTCAGTATTAGCGGCAGTATCATGGAATCTAATGGCGGAAAGCTTGTTTACGATGAGACTTCCCCCAATACCAGTTTTCGAATTGAGTTTTATGTATAATTCATTGAAGGATATATTATGAAGGTGAAAGAACTTTTTCTCGTCTTTTTAACTTTTTCACAAATGTTGCCTATCAGCTATGCAGATTCTGAATTAGATAGCCTTAGTTTAGAAGACCTTATGGAAGTTAAAGTAAAGGTGGCCACAGGTACTGAGAAACCTCTGCGAGAAGCCCCAGGGATTATTTCTGTAATTACTGAGAAAGAGATTAAAGATCTGGGCGCCAGGGATCTGATGGAGATCCTTCAGACAGTTCCCGGAATAACATTCGCCCAGGACGTTTTAGGGAATATTTCCATTGTCATGCGAGGTATATGGGCCCAAGAGGGGCGAATTCTCCTTTTGATTGATGGACTAGAAATGAATGAGAGGTCTTACGGAACCCTTCTTTTATCTAATCATTATTCAGCTGAGCACATTAAGCGAATCGAAATTATACGCGGGCCTGGTTCAGCAATCTATGGTGGCTTTGCTGAGCTTGGCGTTATTAATATTACAACAAAAGATGGAGCAGACATTAAAGGAGCGGGAGCTTCCAGTACATATTCTAGAACTTCAAATGATTTTGCTCGTTGGGCAAACAGCTTTATGTTTGGTCAGAAAAAGGACGATTTAGATTTTAGTGTTAAGGGGTCGTTCAATTCCTCAAATTTCTCTGATAGGAATTATACTGATGAAAATGGAGCCTCTGCCAGTCTCAGTGACGGTAACTCGAAGATCACAGGAGAGTTTTTAAATCTACGTGGTCGATATAAATCCCTTTATGCTAACTATATTAAAGATAATTATTTAACCGAAAATATTATTTTGTGGGGCGATCTCGAAAATACTCCAGGCTCTGGTGTCATACGAAAACCAGTACCTAAGAGTTACCTGACTGATGTGTATCAGATTGGCTTTCAGGATAATGTAACTGACGATTTGAATCTTCATCTATTTTATCAAAACAAGGTTCAGTACCCTTATCTTCAGCCAGACACCAAACGAGAGATTGAATACACCAATAGCTGGAGAAGAAAAGTTGAAAGAAAAGTGTACGGGGCCCGTGGCTTATACCATTTAAACAAAAACTTGAATGTTGTTGGTGGTGTTGAGATTTCTGAGGACTTGAGTACGTCCTTAAATCGTTTGACCTACACTGGTGATCCAGATGTTTTTGGTCACAATAATTCTAATACTGCTAAGATAAATAACACGGCGGTCTTTACTCAGCTGGACTTTACTTCAGAGTTCGCAAATTTTACCGCTGGCCTTCGACATGATCAACCCTCGATAGCTAATAGCACTATGGTTCCACGTATTGGTGTTACAAAAGTAGTCGGACCGGCCCACATGAAGGCCTTGTACGCAAAAGCCTTCAGAGCGCCAGTGATTGAGAATATTTCTTTGAATGAAGATATCAAACCCGAATTAACAACCACAGGCGAAGTAGAGTTTGGGTATCAGTTTAATCGCGATATCAGTTGGACCTTGAATTTTTTCTCAACTAAAGTGAGTAATGCTATCGTCTATTCTTATGATACGGTCCTTAGTGAAGAGAACTATAATAACTATGATTATGTGAAGACTTTGGGGATGGAGACAGAAGTTAATCTCAAGCATAATATCCATGACATCAAAGTTAACTATTCGACCTATAAAGTTGACTCACTCAATGCAATCCCATATGAAACGAGCAAAGATAGCTCAGCGTTGATCGGGGCTCCCAAGCATAAAGTGTTCATTAAAGACACTCTTGCATTGATGGAAAATTTCTCAATGACTCCTTCGCTGACATTTTTATCAAGGACTAATTCTTATGAGTGGAATGGAGCTACGTTTTCTGAAGCACGTCTAGAGAGCCAGTTTATTGCTAACCTTTTTGCCAATTATAAGGATGTTTTTTTTCAGGGTCTTGATTTAGGCGCGGGTGTTAATAATATCTTAAACACAAACATTTATTATGCTCAGCCATACGTGAAGGAAGGGGACTACCGAGCTGGGGCGTATCCAGGTCAGTCTCGGGAATACATTTTGCGCGTGGGATATTCAAAAGAGTTCTAAATAAGGGGCCCAGATCACTTAAGGGTCCCTTTTTTTTTTCTCTATTTATGATAAAAAATGTCATGATTCTCAAGTTTAAAATACTCATTTTCTGTTCACTGTTTCTGGTTTCTTCAAAGGGGCACTCATTCACCATAGGCTATAACCAGGCGTGGCTTAAAAATCATTTCGGCTCCCAGTGGTTAGACTCATCTTACGACCAAAAATATGTCGAAAACCTAATGGTTTTGAACAAAGATAGTGGTTCTGGGATTCTGAGAATGTGGCTGTATGAGGGATCTGGCCTTACTCAGTTTACTTATAATCAGGCCAACCAAACCATCAAGTTAAAACCAGATCTCCTTAAAAATCTCAGCCATTTTTTTAAAACGGCAAGAAAATATCAGGTTAAAGTCAATTTGACGTTTTTGGATGCTAACGCCTTTAGGGGAATTAGTAAGAGACCTAAAATGAAAACCTTTTGGTGGAATGTATTTAACAATAAATATGGCATGCTCGAACACTTCTATAGGGAGGCGGTGGTTCCCGTTTATAATTTGGTCGCTAGTGACTTTAAAGATGTTGTCACACAGATTGACCTGGTAAACGAGGTCAATGGCCTTATAAAATACGAAATGTTCGAGGAGAACCGGAAATCAATGTCTTCGTTCTTGTGCAAGCTCGGCGATCGGCGTCCAGTCAAAGTCACTGCTTCTTTAGGTCATGCTGATGCATCAGAGCTATTTTTCAGTGGCCTGATGAGTGACTCTTGCTTGGATTTTTATGATATTCACCTCTATAACGACACTGGTGCGATCTCCCAATGTGCCGACTTTCAACGGCTCTCAAAGCAAGGTTATATTTTCCAGTTAGGTGAATTTGGACAAAGTAGTGAGTCTTATGATGATGATCTGCAGGCCAATGTAACCTCTCATTTCCTCCGAAACGCCCAGTCTTGCGGCTTCAGAAGTGCACTTGCCTGGAGGCTAGATGACACTCGTAATGGGCACAACACCGAGGCCAGATACTCTTATTTTTCTTTCGGCGCTCCCCGAAAAGCTTATTATGTGATGAGAGATTTTCTTCATTAATCGCGAATTATCTTTCCACAACCACAAATGGTCCCGGACCGCGCACACCCGAGAGCCAAGTTCCTTTCACTCTCCAGTCGTAAAAAAACACAAGATTGCGATTTGAATGAGCAAGGTGGAAATCAATCTCATTGAGCATTACAGTGCCGGCCTTGAATTCATGATCCTGAATCTCCTGGCAGCCCAGATGTTTCACACTCCGGGAGAGTCTTCGGTCTTGTCCAACACAAATGGTGAGCACTAGAGGAAGCTTGATAAGGTGTTCATCAAAATGCAATTCGCGCTCATCGACGATAATGGTTTGTTTGAGGGTCTCATTAACTTTCTCAGTATCGATGACACTCCATTCAGAAGTGAGTTTTAAGCGCTTCTTACCAATTCCCACTGAAGACTCGGCGATCGCTATTGTTTTGAGGGTCGTAGTTTGGGCATAGACCAGCATCTGAGGATCGGTAGCAGTGAAGAAGGCGGACATAAGGGATTCAGCACTGTAGCCTCTCTCAATATCCCTAACCCCACTCAGAAATGGTTTAAAAGAAACAGATGAGTTATTAAGGCTAATGTCGTAGTCAACACTGAGGTCATAAAGTGTTTTTGATCCCTCGACTTCCTGGGCCTTAAAAGTTCCTTTGAAATTGGCGGCGAATGCCGAGAATGAGAAAAGAAGAATTAACATTTTCATGAATGCCCTTTGTTACATAAAATATAACCGGGACTCATGAAAATAGTCATGTGAGGGTAGTGTGAAGAATTTAGCGCTGTGGATTAATCAATGTAATCAGAGTTCTTATAAAACTTCACATCAGGATTTTTCTCCTGAGCGAGTCTTAAGTCCCATTCAGTTCTGACGGCAAAGCATAATCGCTTCTCTTTATCTTCCATGATCACGGACGAGTTATCGTAAGCGAACTTCTCTTCAGACTTTTTGTCAGGAAATTTTAACCATCTCACGCCGGCCCATGAGACTGGCTCATAAGTGGCTTCAACCGAGTACTCAGCTTCCAGGCGATATTTGACCACTTCAAACTGGAGAGCACCAACGGCACCGAGCATTTTTTCATTGGTCATGCGGCGAATGAATAGTTGAGTCGCTCCTTCCTCGGATAATTGAGAAAGACCTTTCTCCAGGTGTTTGGCCTTCATTGGATCTTTGGCGGTCACTCGCATAAAGAGCTCCGGAGAAAAACTTGGAATCCCAGTGTACTTGATGAGTTTTTTACCCATCGAGAAGGTATCGCCGATTTGGTATTTTCCGGTGTCATACAAACCGATAATATCGCCGGCCAGTGCTTCTTCGGCAATGTCACGGTCTCGTGCCTGGAAAATAAGGGGAGTGGCGATTCGGATTTCTTTGCCAGAGCGAATGTGAAAAATTTTGTCATTGCGGGCAAAACGTCCCGAACACACTCGCATAAAAGAAATGCGGTCGCGGTGTTTCGGATCCATGTTGGCCTGAATTTTAAAAATAAACCCAGTGAACTCTGGATCAGTAGGTTCAACGGTGATTCTTTTAGCGTTTGAATCATAGGGAGCGAGGATCGCTTCACGAGCTCTGGGAGTAGGACCGATTTGGGTGATGAGATCCAGCGTCTCTTTGACTCCGAAGTTTTTGAGCGCTGACCCGAAAAAGACTGGGGACTGAATCCCTGCCTGGTATTCTTCCATTGAAAAAGGTGGAATCAGTGTTTCCACCATTTCTAGTTCTTCTTTTAGTTTTTCTACGTGTGGTCCACCGATCGCCTCTTTCAGCGAAGGCGCATCTAAATCTGAAGCATCGATAAAACTTGGAGCAAACGGATCACGGGCATTTTTGAAACTTAGAATTTGTTTTGTTTTAAAATCGTATACACCCTTGAAGTCGACACCGTTACCAACAGGCCAAGTCATCGGGATACACTGAATTTTAAGAATTGATTCGATATTGTCTAGTAGCTCAAACGGATCCATCGCTTCACGGTCAAATTTATTCATGAACGTCACAATAGGGGTGTCCCGCATACGACAAACTTCCATGAGTTTAATCGTCTGGGCCTCCACACCTTTGGCCGAGTCAATCATCATGAGCACGGATTCAACTGCAGTCAGTGTGCGGTAAGTATCTTCAGAGAAATCTTTATGTCCCGGAGTATCCAAAAGATGAAGAGCGCGGTCATTGTATTCAAAACTCATGACTGAAGAGGTAATTGAAATTCCTCGCTGCTGCTCCAGTTCCATCCAATCTGATTTTGCGAACTCACCAGACTTCGATTTCACCATACCCGCTTCACGCACGACTCCACCGAACCATAATAACTTTTCGGTCATTGTGGTTTTACCAGCATCGGGATGGGAGATAATCGCAAAGGTACAGCGTGGTTTGAAACTCATGGGACTAAAATCCTTTCTTTTGTATTTTGCTTTTTTACCAATATATACCGATTCTGTCAGTAAACCTTTGCTCTTTTTGTGACCTTTATCCAGTAGGTTATGAGTATCAAAGCATTCGAGGATGTGACTCTTTGGAGCAAATTGAGGTCAGCTTTGATAAAACTTACATTTAGAATAGAGACTATGAAGACCACTATCGAATTAATGTTCTTTCTCTCATTCTTTGTCTCCATCCTGATGGGGGCCCTTTCTTACTTCTTGTCCCGTGGTCTTGGGTCTAAGGAGTTTGTGCATCTGACAGAGTTTTGGGCGTCACTCGCCTCCATGACGATCGTCACTTATCTTTTCAGTATGGGGAATGAGCAACTGGTGGCCCTCAGTATGTTAGGTTGGGTGTGGCCCATCAAAAGCATCATTCAAGTCGCTGAGGATATGTCAGGGATGGAGCTTTTTAAACGCAGTAAGGTCATCGTTTTGGCCGCTGGTGCTTTTGTGACCTTGATCCTGGCCTATAATAAATTACCTTTTCAGTATTACACTTTCCCATTTTGCCTAAGTGTTGGTGTCGTGGGAGTTCTTGTGATGAGCGATGTTTATAAGAAAATGAAATGGCGGGAAGTTTCCGTTTTAGGGCATGCCTCATTTGCATTGTTAGGTCTGTTTTTCTTGGTGAGATTTCTCTACCCCATCTGGAGATTGACGGATTTATTACCATACGGAGTGACCGGGCATTTCGTTGTGGAAATTGGCCTGGCAGCGGCCACCACAGCTTTTTATATGGAAGTCATGAAAAGTCGCCACGAGAAGCAGCTTGAATATGCCCTTAAGGAGCGAAGTGATCAGTTTGTCGGCCAATCTAAGTATTCAGAGTTGGGTATGATGTCGGCCGGTGTCGCCCATGAAATTAATAATGCTCTTGCAATCGTTCAGGCCAAAATCACTCAGTTGATCAGAATTAATCGTGATCCCGCTCGCAATAAAGAAGTTTCAGAAGGGTTGGAAATGATTCTTGCCACTTCTGATCGAATCAAAAAAACTATTCAGGGAGTGCGTGATTTTGTTCACCAGGATGAGCGAAATGATAACGAGGAATTTACCATTAAGACCCTGTTGGATGATGTGCTGGCATTTTGTGGGCAGAGGATGAAAAACCATGGAGTTAATTTGCGGTTTTACGGCAAACAAAATTATGCGCTAAGGGGGCACAAAATTCAGCTGGAGCAAGTGATTTTGAATCTTTTGAATAACTCGTTTGATGCGATTGAATTTCTTTCAGACAAATGGATTGAAGTGACGGTCCGTGAGACGGATACCACGATTCAGCTGCAGATTAAAGATTCTGGGGCCGGTATTCCACCTGAAACCGCCTGCCACTTGATGGAGCCATTTTTTACTACCAAGGTAGTAGGTAAGGGGACGGGGCTAGGGCTAGCAATGGCCCGAGGAATTATTGAAAAACACGGCGGGTCTTTGAGCTATGTGGACACTGCCAATCACACCACCTTTCTGATTGAGTTGCCTAAACCCAATGTCTTTCACTCAGAAAGGTTTCAGCGTGAAATTGATGAAGGTCAGGCAACTATTCAGTGATCAAGGTTCACGTGTTCTTGTGCGCCTCTACGATCATGGCACAGATATCAGAAGGACTTGAGTTTCTCAGCTTCTCAGCATCCACTCTGTCCGCAATAATATCCGGTAAGTTTTTGGTAATGGTCTCGGAAAGAACTGGGTTCTTATTCGCGGCCAGCTCATCCACGCGGTCAATTGGCGTGAAGTGAGGAACTGTCTTAAGAACTTCAGGGTGCTCATTCAAAAGATTTAAAATAGTTGTTACGACGTTGGCGAATTGATCCAATTCTTTTTTGCCATAGGTTTCTGTTGGCTCAAGCATAAGACCAAACTGTTCAGGGAAGGCAACAGTAGGCGCATGAAAACCAAAGTCTAAAAAGAGTTTTCCAATACGGGCGACGGTATTGGTTTTTGGCGTGCCTGAAGCTTCAATCTTTTTGAATGTTTCAGGGCTCAAAGTCAAAATGAACTCGTGCATTCTTGGAGTCTCAGCAGATCCCTGAGGAAGAAGCGGGTATGTCGTTTGAAGTTTTGTCTGGAGGTAGCGAGAAGAGAGAACTGCTACCTGACTCATTTTTCTCACGCCGTCAGCACCAAGGGCCTTGATGTAGGTGTAGGCACGAATCTTGTGCGCAAAGTTTCCAAAGTGGCGGTGGAATGATCCTACGGATTTGCTCGGCTTCACGACTTCAAATTGGTCATTCTTTTTTACCACCTGAATTCCAGGAAGGTAATCAACTAAACGTGAAGAGACGGCCACAATGGCGTCACCAGGTCCACCACCTCCGTGAGGGATGGTCCATGTTTTATGTAAGTTGTTGTGAACAGCATCGACACCTAGTTTATTCAGATCGATGATGCCAGCGATGGCATTCATGTTAGCGCCGTCCATATAAACTAATCCACCTACAGCGTGGATGAGAGCACTCATCTCTTTAAATTGAGTTTCAAAAATACCCGCAGTATTAGGATTGGTAACCATTACACCGGCAACTCGGTGACCATCAGTTTTAAGGAAGTCTTTAATCTGATTAAGATTCATCTCGCCGTTGGCCAGGGCTTCAACAGTATAGATTCCATAAACTTTGCCATCTATGATTTTTGACTGGTAGCCGGCCATGGTCGCAGTAGCAGGGTTCGTTCCGTGGGCAGAGCGAGGAATGATCAAAACATTTCTGGTCTCTGCTTCACCATGATCACGGTGATAGGCCTGAAACATTTTGACTCCTACGAGCTCGCCTTGGGCGCCAGCGACTGGCTGAGTAGTCACCCCAGGCAGACCTGTGATGGCCTTAAACATTTCCTGGATTTCATAAAGAATTTCTAGAGAGCCTTGAACATCTTCAACCGGCGCCTGAGGGTGAACATCAGTAAAGCCCTGGAGAGAAGCTGCGTAGTCATTTATGTACGGGTTGTACTTCATCGTACATGAGCCCAGTGGGTAGATCCCGTCATCTGGGGATAAGTTTTGTTTTCCTAACTTCTCATAGTAACTGAGCAGTTCTTTTTTTGATATTTTAGGAATCCCAGGAGTCCCATCACGAAGAGCGACAGACTGGATTTTCGGCGCAGCTGCGCCTTGCTTGGTTTTTGCAAATTGTGTTTCAAAAAACTGGATGAGGGTTTCAACGTCTTTCTCTGAGTGAATGTCAGTGAAACTCAAAAGAAGAAGATTTTCTCCCTGAATTTCCGGGTGACGGTTTGAAACGTCCACTCCTACCTGAATGCCAGCGGCCGAAGCTTTATGAATAAAGCTCTGAGTATCAACTGGAAGTTTTAAAGTGAATTCATTAAAAAATGAAGTCGCACGGAAACGAAGTTCCACGCCTTCAAATTGAGTCAGTGATTCAACAGCTTTCTCGGCCAGGGCCCGCGCCGTTTTAAGCGTGGCTTCAAAGCCTTCATCTCCACGTGCCAAAACAGAGGCTCCCGCAATGGTGGCCACAAAGGATTGGTTTGAGCAAATGTTTGAAGTCGCTTTTTCACGGCGAATATGTTGCTCACGGGTTGAAAGAATAAGTGCTTTGCACTCGCGTCCTTTTAAATCAGTTGTTTTTCCGATGTAGCGTCCAGCACTAGAACGGATCGATGTTTTATCTTGCTCGTTATAGCGAATACCGAATATACCAAGACCAGGTCCACCAAAGTTAGGGCCAATTGCCAGATGCTGACCTTCGCCCACAATCATATCTGCGCCCTGAGCTCTGGCACCGAACTTAACCGGTGGTTTAAGACCAGCTGGTCCCAGTAACATCGGATCAATAACTGCGATGGATTTAATATTGTGGTTAGAACAAATATCTACGATTTCATCTACTGGTTCGATATTTCCGAGGTTGTTCACCTGTGGGAAAGCGACACCGGCAATTTGCGGCGTTGTATTCAGGATACGTTTCAGGGCATCCATATCCGTGCGTCCAGTTTGGGCATTGACTGGAGCCTTGATGAGTTTGAGTTCTGTTTCACGAGCGTAAGTTTCAATAACTTCTAAATCCCCAGGGTAGAGAGTGGCGGCCACAATCATGGTTGTGGAATCTTTCACCAGTCTGAGGGCACAGTTCATGGCCTCAAATAAACAAGTTGAGCGATCATAGAGAGAAGCGTTGATGGCTTCAAATCCTGTTAGCTGAGAAACCAAACTCTGATAAATCCAAAGTGTCTGGAGAGTCCCTTGTGATCTTTCAGGCTGATAAGGGGTATAAGCAGTAGTCAGGCCGCGAATATTACAGATCGGTCCCACCACATCAGTCACTTGGTACTGGGGTAGACCATCTCCTAAGAAAGAGAGTTTTAATTTATTTTTTCGAGACAAGTCGTTGACGTGAGCAATCAGCTCTTCATAACTCATGTGTTTATTCATGGGAACAGAAGTCATCTTTACGTCATCACTAATATGAGAGTAGAGGTCTTCGAGAGATTTAATCCCCAAAGTTTTGAGCATTTCCTGAATATCTTTTTCGTCAGCACCAATATAAAAGGGCTTGAGCTCTCTGGTTAATTCTTCTGGGTGATAATTTAAAGGCGCGTGTGAACTCTTCATGCAAATTCCTTATCGAGTAGAATCAAAAGTATGTCGATGTATGTTAGACCTCTGTAACAGAAATGTTAAGAAATAAGACTATAAAACGCATCAGGTCATGATCGACTTTGCCTAAACATTTATCTAAAATGCTGCATGAACTTAAATGTCATTGGTGGAGAGCTTGCGTCCGAGACGTCAGAATTCCAACGACTCAATAATTATTGTTATCAAGCGGGACTTCATCTCACTTTGGAATGGAAGGAAGGCCAGTATTGGCTTCATTCAGACGACCTTAAAGAAAATCCAATTGGAATACAAATTGATCATGAGTTGAAGCGCCATGAAGAGTTTTTTAAGCGCTCATCTATTGTTAAAGAACTTCTCGCCCGGGCGGTGGGTGTCAAGAGTGGCGTACGTCCTAAAATTCTGGATCTTACCGGGGGGCTCCTCGGCGATACACTTTTATTTTTAAGCTTCGGCTGTGAAGTGGTGACCCTTGAGAGGCATCCCATTATTGCTTTTCTGATTAAAAGCTCTCTGGCCAATGCTCATCATCCGGCGCTAGCGCGACTAAAATTTGTGGAACAAGATGCGGCCACTTTTTTGGCCGAAAATCCGATTCCTGAGGTCGTTTTCTTTGATCCTATGTTTGAAGACGCCAATGAGAGGGCCCTGCCCAAAAAAGAGATGCGTATATTTCGAAGCTTTGTTGGCCAGGACCAGGATGCCCTCGAAATTCTGAAGCTTTCCAAGCAGCTAGGGGCAAAAAGATTAGTCGTCAAACGGCCTCGATTGTCGGTGGAACTCGGCCCCAGTCCTCAATTAAAATTTGAGGGTAAAGCAACACGATATGATGTGTATTTTTCGATTTAAATCCCTTAAAGTAAGATCTTTTTCTGTTCAGGAGTGATCATGACCTCAAAATATGACGTTTACGCCATTGGAAATGCTTTAGTTGATATGGAGTACGAAATTAATGAAGAATTTCTGACAAAATACAAAATTGATAAAGGGTTGATGACTCTGGTTGATGAGGAACGCCAAAATGAGCTACTCGATGCTCTTGGTGGTAGTCCCAAAAAACAACAATGTGGTGGTTCAGCTGCTAACACTATTATTGCGGTTTCTCAGTTTGGTGCCAAAGGTTATTACTCGTGTAAAGTAGCTTCTGATCCGATCGGGAATTTTTATTTTCAAGACTTGCAAGATAATGGTGTTGATTCAAATTTAACTCACCAAAATCGTCATTCGGGCACAACTGGTAAGTGTTTGGTGATGGTAACTTCTGATGCTGAAAGAACCATGAACACCTTTCTTGGTATTACTGCTTCTATCGGTCCGGATGAAGTGGATGCTGATGCCATTAAAAATTCAAAATACATGTATATGGAAGGTTACCTGGTCGCTTCTCCTACGGGTAAAGTGGCCGCCATTAAGGCCAGAGAGATTGCAGAAGCATCTGGAATCAAAACCGCTTTGACTTTCTCTGACGTCAATATGGTGAAGTTTTTCAAGGGCGGATTAACCGAGATGCTTGGACCTAAAGGGGTAGATCTTCTTTTTTGTAATGAAACTGAAGCTCTCGGTTTTACTGAAACAGCTGATGTGCTTGATGCCAGAGAAGCTCTCAAGAAAGTGGCAAAAACTTTCGTGATCACTCAAGGTGAAAACGGAGCGATGATCTGGGACGGAGTGACCTTTATTGATATTGAGCCATATGCAGTGAAAGCCGTGGATTCTAACGGGGCAGGTGACATGTATGCGGGTGCCTTCCTTTATGCCCTTACTCATAATCACACTCACGCGGCGGCAGGAAAACTGGCCTCACTCGCCGCCAGTCGAGTAGTGTCACAATTCGGTCCACGCCTTAAGTGGCATGAGACCCAAGAAATCAGACAGCATATTCTTGGAGATGTATAATGAGCGACTATCTTTTAATTAAAAAAGTTTATGAATCGAAGCCTGTTGATCAAACGATTATCGTTAAGGGATGGGTTAAATCATTTCGTCAGTCAAAGAAATTTTCATTTCTTGTTCTGAATGACGGAACAACTCAGAAAGATCTTCAGATTATTGTTGATGGGACTCTTTCAAATTACGAAGACGTCATCAAACTTACTTTAGGCTCATCAGTTGAAGTTGAAGGTTTGCTCGTGGCCTCTCAAGGCAAACAGCCGGTAGAAATGCAGGCCAAACGTGTTCATACTTTTTGCTTGAATGCAGAAGATTACCCCCTTCAGAAAAAAGAAACGTCACTGGAATACCTCAGAGAAATTGCTCACCTGCGCTCACGCACGAATACTTTCTCAGCTGTGTTTAGACTTCGCCATGTTCTGGCGCAGGCAACTCATGAGTTTTTTACAAATGAGAGTTTTATTTATCTACACACTCCGGTTATTACCGCCTCTGATGCTGAAGGTGCCGGGGAAATGTTTAGAGTTTCTACTTTGCCACTGGATAAACTTCCAAAAAACGATAAAGGTGCCATTGATTTCACTAAAGACTATTTCGGACGTGAAACTTTTCTTTCGGTTTCTGGACAGCTTGAAGCTGAGACGTTTGCTGTTGGTGGATTAGGGAGAGTTTATACTTTCGGTCCAACTTTTCGTTCGGAAAATTCCAATACCGCCAGACACTTGTCTGAGTTTTGGATGGTAGAACCGGAAGCCGCTTTCTCGACTCTGGAAGACAACGCTAAACTTGCCACTAATTATGTAAAACACTTAATTAAGCGGGCCACTGAGCAGTGTGGGGAAGAACTCGAGTTCCTTGCTGCAAGATATGCTCCAGAGAATCTTAAAACTCTTGAACACGTGATGAATTCACCGTTTGAGACTGTTACTTATACCAATGCAGTTGAAATTTTGCAGGAAGTTTCGAAAACTCATAAATTTGAATACCCTGTTTCATGGGGTATTGATCTTCAGACTGAGCATGAGCGCTTCTTGGCCGAGCAATATTTTAAGCGTCCAACTATCGTGACTGACTATCCTAAAGAGATTAAGTCTTTTTATATGAAGTTGAACGAAGACGGAAAAACAGTCCGCGCCATGGACGTTCTTGTTCCAGGTGTCGGTGAGCTTATTGGTGGATCTCAACGAGAAGACTCTTATGAGAAACTCACTAAGCGCATGAGTGATCTTAAAATGGATCCAACCAACTACTGGTGGTATCTGGATCTTCGTAAATACGGATCAGTTCCTCACTCAGGCTTTGGTTTAGGGTTTGAGAGAGCTGTGATGTACATTTCGGGTATGAGTAATATCCGTGACGTGATTCCGTTTCCAAGAACTCCGAAGAACGCAGAGTTCTAATATGACAAACAAAGTGGCAGTTATTACTGGTGGCTCAAGTGGAATTGGACTTTCAATTGTTCAAAACCTGACCGCCCAAGGATATAAGGCCATTTCTTGGGATATAAACCCTCCTAAAGAAAATGTTCCTTATATCAAGTGTGATGTCACGAGTGAAGAGGCGGTAAAGACGGCCTTGGAACAAACCACTAAAGAATTTGGCGCTCCTTCAATTTTGATCAATAACTGTGGGCTTCAATTTTTATCTCCAGTTGATGAGTTTCCAATCGAAAAATGGAATCAATTGATTTCCATTCTTCTGACTGGAACCTTTCTTTGCTCTAAACATCTGATCCCTGGCATGAAGAAAAATGGCTGGGGTCGAATTATCAATGTTTCTAGCATTCATGGAAAAGTCGCAAGTCCCTATAAGGCAGCTTATGTTGCTGCAAAACACGGAGTTCTTGGTCTCTCAAAAGTGATGGCCCTGGAGTTGGGTGAATTTAACATAACTGTGAATTCCATTTGCCCGGGATTTGTTGATACTCCGCTTATGCGCCAGCAGCTTTCAAAACAGGCCGAACTTAATAAAATGAGTGAGGACGAGGTGGCGACTGAGATTATGCTTAAGCCAGCTTGTATCAAGAAGTTCACCACCACTGAGCAAGTTGCTGGGATGGTGAATTACTTTATGTCGGATGCCGCTTCAACTATCACAGGTGAAGCCTTTTCTATGTCTGGTGGCTGGGGAATGGGCCAGTAGTTTAAAAACTACCGAACAATGATCCCAGAATAATCACGACTACGGTTGCCACCACCGGTATCGCTACCGCTACCATAAAAATATCCTTATATGAATCCTTGTGAGTTAGCCCGCAAATAGCAAGCAGGCTTATCACTGCTCCGTTGTGGGGAAGAGTATCAAAACCACCTGAACTCAGTGTGGCCACCCGGTGAAGGAGTTCAGGGGAGATATTTAGTTGGTTTGCCATTTCTAAATATTTTGAACCGAGAACTTGGAGTGCAATACTCATTCCTCCTGAAGCCGAACCTGTAATTCCCGCCAGCATGTTGACGGCAACGGCTTCAGAAATAAGAGGGTTATTGGGGGAAATATTAACGATTAAATCCCGAAGCACAACAAACGAAGCTAGTCCCGCAATCACTGCCCCGTAGCCAACTTCGGAGGCAGTATTAAAGATAGGAAGCAGGGACCCCATTGTTCCTTCGTTAATACTCTTAACAAATCCCTGGGAATATTTGCGAAAGAAGATAAGCACGAAAATAATCGCTACACTGAGGGAAATAATGATCGCCCATAGTCCTTTGACGGATGCAGGGGATACTTGAAAGTTTTGAATCAGAAAAGATGTGTCCCACTTTGGAATGAGTATTTCTGAAAATAAAAAATTCCCCAGGATCACAATCAAAAGGGGACTGAGGGCGAGGAGAAAAGAGGGTTTTGCCCCTTCACTATTTTTGATACCCATTTGTCTTTGATCGATGGGAGTCTTTTTGGAATTATATTTCATCCAAACCATACCTAAGCCGAACATGATAGCCCCAGCAATGACGCCGAGAATAGGGGCCGCAAAACTGGTAGTCCCAAAAAAAGGCATGGGGATCGCATTTTGGATCGAGGGTGTACCCGGAAGGGCAGTCATGGTGAAAGTAAATGATCCCAGTGCGATCGCCCCTGGAATATATTTTCTGTGGATTCCCGCTTCGGCAAAAAGCGTCTCACTGATTGGAAGCACGCAAAATGCCACGACAAAAAGCGAAACTCCCCCATAAGTCAAAAGACCACAGGCCACAACAGTTGCGAGGATAGCGTGGTGGGAGCCAAGCTTCTTAGAAATCTCCATTCCAATGACTTCAGCAGCTCGGGAGTCATTCATGAGTTTGCCAAATACAGCTCCTAAAAGAAAAACCGGAAAATATTGAAAAACGTATTTCGCAAGGGCCCCCATAAATACTTGGGAGTATTGAGTGAGAAAAATTCCTTGGGAAGTATGAGACATCAATTCGGGCTGGAAAAGGACTGCGATGAGTGCACATACAGGGGCAAGAATCAAAACATTGATTCCTTTATAGGCAAAGTACATGAGCGCACATAACGAGACGACAAGACCAAAAAGACCGATCATATAAAGCCTAGGTGTTAGAGATTAAAAAAGTTAAGAATGATTTTGTTGCTAGAAGGAGCTTTGGGATCAAAGTTTTCTGAGAGTGGCTTTCCCGCCCCCCAAGCGTGTTTGAGGCCTTGGATTAAAACTTTGCGTTCAACGAAGGTTTTAAATTTTCTCTCTGTGGTAAAAGCTTTGTAGCCGTTTTCGAAAACTTCAGTGCTTTCGTTGAGTAAAGGTGAATCCGATTGATTAATCACTCCGTCATCGATCAGATCACTCAGGATCTGATGAGTGGAGGACATAAGGTCGGCATGCAAGGAAGGAACACGTTTGTCATCAGATCCATGAATGATGAGAACTTTTTTGAGCTGAGAAGTATTTTTGGTATGCTTTCCACAGGCAAAGGCTTTTGAACCAAGGTATTCTGGATGTTTTTGTGAAGAGGCCGTCAGTACTGTTTGGGCCTCATAAATATTTTCGGCGGTCTTGAAAGTCAGACCCGAATGGATCGCCACTCCAGAAAAATAATCTGGATAACAGGCCAGAAGATTATGCGCCATCGCTCCACCGGCACTCAAACCAGCGACATAGATGCGGGTGCGGTCTATCGGATACGAACGAGCGAGATTTTCAATTGCCGCCACCAAGTAGCCCATCTCATTAATCCCACTGCGAAGCTGCTCATGGGAATAAAACCAATTCCAGCAACGTTCAGAATTTCTGGCAGCTGACTGGTCAGGCACTAAGAGAAAAAACTGACGTTTCAGCGCTTCTTCGTCTAGTGATGTTCCCTTAAGGATAATCTCAGCACTCTGTTTACACCCATGCAAAAGAACCAATAAGGGCTTCTTCGCGCCGTTTTTAGCAGGCACTGCAAGTTTGAAAGAGCGCCCTTGATGAGTAAAGGGGATAGACTCAGCAAACAAGTTACTTACGAGCAAAATGAAACTGAATAGGACGCAGATAAAATACCTAACCATTTATTTAAGTAGGCTCTCAGAAGCATCAAGAACCGCTTCTAAAATATTTCCCATATATTTATAGTCCAGGCGATCATCAACGATGTCACACTTCGCGTGGTAACAAGGATCGGCGTCTCCACCAAAGAAATTTTCTGAAATCACTACTGCCGGAAGGTTGTGTCTCCAGAAAGAGGCATGATCACTTCGGTCAGTACAGGCCTTCACCACAGTTAATGGCAGACCAAGGGTTGCGATGGATGATTTGATGGCGCTGCTGATAACAACTGAAGATTCTTTTTGGCAATCAATCACGTGGAAGCTGCCATCTTTGCGAGAGTTCACACCCATCATTTCAAAGTTAATATTTCCAATGATGTTTGACTTGGTCTTGATTGAAGCGACGTAGGCATCCGATCCAACGAGACCAGTTTCTTCTTTATCAAAGCCCAGAACGCGAACAGTATAAGAGTAGTTGTTTTTGGCCAGTTCTTGGGCCACGGCTAGAAGACCAATGGTGCCCGTCCCGTTATCGTTGGCGCCTTTGCATCTGACTGAATCAATGTGAGACGAGAGAATCAGAACTTTTTGGGGCTCAGTTGTCCCTTTTTTCTCGGCCACAAAATTTGCTCCGCCGCCAAAAGCTTCAAAACGAACTTCAAAACCTAGTTTTTCGTATTCTTCTTTAAGGAATTGTCTGGCGACATCGAGGTTCTCGGTAGAACGGCGGTCAGTTGTATTAGAAAGTGTAGTCAGCTTTTCCTTGAAGAAATTCATGTCGACACGTTTGGTAGCGAATCTGGCGGGACCTGATTTTTCATAACTCATCGGTAGTTCATACTGAACTGACAGATAGGCCATGTAGTCTTTTCTCCAGTCATGTTCATCATGGGCAAGAGCGATATTAACCCCAGAGGCAAGTAGACCGAAGGCGAGCAGTAGATAATTCATAAACATCCTTATTAGGATTTAGATTAGGATACTTAAAAGCATATTGGACATGAATTTTAACTCAACTTGTCTTACAGTTAACGCTGTGCTTTTGACACTTCTTTAGCCTCTGGAAACAATTACCTCATGTGGAAATTATTATCAGCTCTGATTCTTTTGAATCTCGCAATTGCTTGTGGGGGTGGATTCGAAAAGAAGAAGACCAAAAAAACGGGTCAGACCCAAGAAGCTCAGGAAATTGATGCTTCAACGCTCAACCAAATGTACCTGGAGCTGGTGAATGACCACCGAAATAAGCTGGGACTTGACCTGCTAACGTATCATCATAGCATCCATGAAATTTCTTATACTCACTCTAAGGGCATGGGCCTTCATACCAGACCATTTGGTCATACCGGCCTTTCAGTTCGATGTCGCCGTCTTAAAAATCGCATGGGAAGACACAAGCTGTGTGGTGAAATTGTGGCGATGGGACAAAAAAGTATCAAAGACGTGTTTCAGGCCTGGCTCGATTCTCCTAAGCACCGCGAAGCAATTGAAGAGCCTCGTTACTCCCATACTGGTCTTGCTGTTTATACTGATCCACGTGGGGTGAAATATTGGACCCAAATGTTTGTTGAGTTATAGTGAAACTATTTTTAATTCCTATCTTTCTTTTGGTATTTTCCTGTTCATCCAGGCCAACTCTTCCAATCTGCCCTGAAGCCACTGAGACCGTGACATTATCCAAAGTCGACGCCGCTAAAATACAGGGTAAGGTCTCCCAGTTTTTAACAGATGCCCAAATCACCCAGTTGCATGATGAAGAGGGCGGCAGTTTCTGGCGTTTCTCAAACATGCCTTCGGATTCAATTTATTATCAGATTGGTTTACGTGAAGGCGATTCCATCCTAAAAACTAATCTCGGGCCTCAAAGCAGTAGCATGAATCTTTTAAGTGACCTGGCAGGAATTCCCTCTGGTACCACTAATTGCCTGCATGTCCGTTCAAAAGAAAACAAAGATAGAGTGATTAAAATCAAGATTGAGAAAAAATGAAAATCTTTTTGTTCCTGTTGTTGTTAATGCCCCTTCATGGCCTTGCTCAAAATCTCTGGGAAAGAAATGATAAACTTGTGTGTGTTCAGGCCGAATCTGATTTGGACGAGATAAAAAATGATCTGCGCAAAAAGTATGGGAAAGATTGTGATTACCTTAGGGATTCAACCCGTATCGTGATTGGAAATATTTTTAAATGTCCTGAAGGCAAGTTTCACTCATATTTTCGAAGCCAGAAGGCTTGTGAAATGTTTTTTGGCGAGGGGAAAAAAGATCTTGTGAAATTTGCTCCGGCCGACGTTCAGAATCCAAAGAGATGGGTTAAACACTTTGGCTCATGTATGGAGACCGCAACCCAGAGTCAGGTCAATACGATGGGACTAAGGTCACTTAATAAATTCTGTCAGTGTGTAGCGGAAAAATCCACCGACAAAATTACCGCTTTTATTGTTAAAGATTGTTCAGTTGTACTGAAGACTCACTGAAGAAGTGCCGTCTTGCTTTTTGGTCACCTGCAGGTTAACAGGCAAGGCGTTGGTCAAGGCCTTGACGTGAGAGATGATACCCACCATAAGACCTCGTGTTTGGATCTGTTTGAGCATGTCCAAAACATCCTCGAGAGATTCCTGATCTAGTGTTCCGAATCCTTCATCAATAAAGAGTGTGTCAATTTCCGCTTTACCGCGAGTCATCTCAGCTAAACCCAGTGCCATAGCGAGAGAAACCATAAACGTTTCACCGCCAGAGAGAGTAGAGACCTTGCGGAGTCCTCCTTCTCTGAATTTATCCAGAATATAAAACTCTGGAGTCAGTTTCATGCGTCTAGATTGATGAACAATTTCGTAGCGTCCTTGGCATAATTTCTGAAGTTCATCATTGGTTTGAGTGATGAGGTTTTCTTCCACCAGACTTAAAACAAACGTTCGTAGTTCATCTTTCCCAAGAACCTCATAGAGTCTTGCTCGTCGCTCCAGGTTCTGTGTAAGATCCTGGGATTTTAATATCAAAAGTGTAATTCTGTCCTGGCGTTTTTCCCAGTCTTCCAGGCGCGCCCGTACGGAGGCAAAACTCATTTTGAGTTCTGAGGTTTTTTCTTTATAAAAAGACTTTTGAGCTCCTATTAATTCTTTAAGCGGAACAAATAAGGCCTCAGAGCTGTTGAGCTCTATGCTCAGAGTGCCCAGCTTTTCAGTCAGCGTAGCTAGCTCATTGGTCAGACGTGGTAGGGCTACTTTAGAGAAATCACGTAGAGCATGGATCTCTTTGGTGAACTGCATATCAATGTCTTTAATTAACTCATCAAGCGTATAGAGGCGGCTCTGTGATTCTTTGAGTTTTAATTCCTGAGATTTCAGGTCACGCTCTTTGTTTCCCAGGGCTTCGGCCTTCTCTCTGACTTTCGTAGAAAGTTCAGAAATAAGTTCCGAGGCCCTTTTGCCTTTGAGTTCCTTGTCTAGAATCGCCGTAAGGGATGAGACTTTGCTTTGAAGATCGGCCAAAAGTGAGGTTGAGTTTGCAAGATTCGTCTCCGCTTCCTTGAACTTCTCACCCAAGTAGGACTTTTCTTGCTCCAGTTTTTCGCCCTGAGATTCAATTTCTAGGTAAGTGGTGAGCTTTCTCACCTCTGTTTTAAGTAATCCAATGTTCTCAGAATTGAGTTCTTTGAAAAATGGCATCGGGCCCAGGATGAGGGAGAGCTTCTCAAAGTACTCGCCCTTGATGAGATTTTTACCCGTAATATCATTTTTGAGTGCCAGATACTGCTCTCTGGTTTTGGCCAGGACTTGAGTCAGACGTTCTTCATCTTTCAGAAGTTTTTCTTGCTCCCAGACTTTTTTCTGGGATTCATTAAGCTCTTTTTCTATTGTCTCTGAATGAGGAAGCTCCCGCTGAAGTACCTCTTTCAAGGCTTCGATCTCTTTATTTTTCTGAGTTTGGTCTTCCTGCAGGTGAAGTCGTTTTTCTTTAAGATGCTGGAGGTCAGACTCTTTTTTCATGATAAGGCGTGAGAGGTCGGCCTCTCTGACTCTAATCTTTGTGAAATCTGTTTTGGCCAGGTTGGAGCGCAGTCCTTGAATGTGTTCTTCAGGTAAATGAGTCTGGCAAACTGGGCAAGTCTGACTTTCCAGCAGAGTGGGATGAGTCACACAGACTTCCACCGCACTTAATAAATTCTGAAGTTTAATAGTGGTCTCAAGGGGCAGGTATTCCTGCTGAAATTGGGTCAGTTCGGTGGAGATGATGCTGACCTTCGCATCAGTCTCTAGTATCTCTTTGATGAGTTCTGACACTTTTAAAGTCAGCTCTTCACTCTTGATGGTTGCGCGTTGCCTGTCTTCTATATTCTTTAGTAGATCTTTTTTCTTAAGTTCCAACTCTAGAAGCTTTCTTTTATCTTCGGCAAAAGAAGTTTTTCTGGAGGTGAGGTCTTTGAGTTCACTGGCCTCTTCTTTGCCCTGAATTTCAAGCTGCGAGAGTCTTTCTTCTTTGGTGGTGATTTCCTGCTCTAGTAGCTCTTTTTTGGTATAAAGATCAAAGAGCGGATCGAAAGCCACAGAGTGGGCCTTTAATTCATTGAGTGGGAGTGTGAAGCTTTTAATTGTTTCCTGAGATTTTAAACCCCAGGCCTTAAACTTCTCACCGGACAGAGTCATCCCCGCTGTTAGCTCTTTAACTTGAGATTGAGACTTTAACTGTGCTTTTTCTGTTTCAACTTTTTGTTCCGTGGAGTGCTTGAGTGACTCCTCAGATTTAAGCAGCTCTTGCAGACCAGGCAGTTTCAACTCCTGTTCTTTTTGAACAACGAGTAATTCTTCCGTTGTCTTCTGGGTACTGGTCAAAAACTCGTTAAAGGTACTTGTTTCTTTAGTCAGAGTTGTTTTGACTGTTTCAATTTTTAATTGAGTGTCGACAAACTTCGTATGATAGGAGAACAGACTCAGAAAATGGTAATCCATGGATTCCAAAGTCGTGAACCAGTTTTCATGGATTTTATAGTCTGTCTCCAGCTGATCTTTGAGTTCAGTCAGGTCAGCGCCTTGAGGGCCATCCCCTTTAAGGGCGGCGAGCTCTATGTCTAAATCATTTTTTTGTTTTTGAAGCCCATCTAATTCTAATTTTAGTTCACGAGACAGGCTCTCAAGCATTTCACCGGGATAAAGTTTTTCGAGGATTTCTTTGCGCTCATTAAATGAGCTTGAAAGAAACTTAGCGAATTCTCCCTGGTTTAAAATGATGCATTTGCAGAATTGGTCAAAATCCAGATTCAATAATTCTTCAATCCTTTTGGTCAGAATAGTTTTAGGACTGCCAAATTGATCGCCGTCCAGCGTGTAAATCTCCCTCTGGGCCGGCTGAGGAGTGGAGTAGTATTCACCGTTTTGTTTCCTGACTTTTGCGCGCCAGAAGGCAAGGTAGTTTTTCCCCTGGGCCTGAAAGATTAATTCAATCTGTCCTTCTTTTTCTCCCAGAGTCACGAGATCGTTTTGAGTGATGTTTGATTTATAGACTTTGCCGTAAAGGACCAGACCGATCGAATTCAGAATGCTGGATTTACCAGCTCCCGTTTCCCCTGTAATCGCAAAAAGAGGGCTTTGATTTTGAATCTGAGCAAAGTCTATTTCATGCTCACCTTTTAAGGAGGCAATATTTTTAATTTTAAGTTTGATCAGACGCATGGCTTACCTTCTGTATCAATTCTTTAAAATCATTTTTTAAATCATCAGGAACTTCCGGAGCATCCGGATACTTGAACTTATAAAATTCTTGAAATATTTCCAGAGGAGAAAGTTCGAATAGTCGGTCGTGGCGGCGCTCTTTTTTTTCATTTCCGGTATAATTCGGAAGATAAGAAAGAAGCTCCATGTTCTTTTTTTCGATACTTGTCTTAATGTCATCAATGAGGCCCATAACGGGCTGACTGAGATTCATTTGAACTTCTACCATGGGGGTAAGCTCAGTAGCGTTTTCCATCTTCGCAATTTTTTCACGCCAGTTTGATTCATCGGCCTTGATGATGTGGAGGGCACGTGAAAGAGGGATCTCAATTTTCTCAATATTTAATTCGCCATTTTTGAGTTCTAAATTCATCAGAGACTTTGGATAAGTTTCTGAAAAACGCATGGGTATTGGTGAGCCAGAGTAATAGGCGTTCTTCGCAATCTTTTGGGGCTTATGAATATGGCCCAAGGCCACATAGTCAAAGCCTTCAAGGACTTCTGTTGGAATAGAATCCACTCCAGAGAGAGTAATCACTTGCTCAGAGCCCGCAGCTTCAAAAATGCCGGCCAGATGGTGAAGCATTAGAAGTTGGGGAGCGCCCTTAGGTCTAGAGAGATAAGTTTTAAGCACACTTAGTGCATCGCCTTCGCCGTTTGGAAGAAGTTCATAGGATCTGAAAAATGGAATGGCACAGATATCTAATTTTTCCCCATTTATATCAATTTGAGTCCAATGATCCTCTACCTTTGGTGAGAGTTTTCCCCACACTTTTACCCGGTGAGGGGCCAGAATTTTTGAAGGGGCCTCAAGCAAAAGACCGGAGTCATGGTTGCCAGCGATTATCAAGGTTTGGGTCTTGGTTTCAGTTGAAACCCGATGGAGAAACTCGTAGAACATTTCAAGGGACTGATGAGGCGGTGTTGGGGTGTCGAAGATATCACCTGCAATCAATAACAGATCAATCTGACTCTCAATCAGAGTAGTCAAAAGCCAGTCTAAAAAGCGGGCATGTTCTGGCGAGCGGTCTAATTTAAAAAGTCTTTTGCCAAGATGCCAGTCAGAGGTATGCAGGATCCTCATAGAAGATTACCTCGGATTACGAGGGCCCCGGTTTTGATTAGGGTTATTTCTATTCGGATTATTTCTGTTTGGGTTTTGCTGATTTTGTTGACCTTGCTGACCCTGTGGTCGTGGTCCACGGTTATCGCGTGGCCCAGGTCTTTGTTGAGGCTGCTGTTGATTAGGTCGTGCCAGACTTTCATCATCTTCATCCAGCATATCGTCGGCCGACATAGTGTATGCAATCTCTTCTTCCTCTTCAGGATTAAGAATGACTTTCTTCACTGAGCCTTCCGGCTCTTTAAGATCAGGCAAATCGTAGCCTAAAGATTTTTCACCGAAGAGGGACTCAAAAATTGAATCAGCAAATTTCTTGCTTGGCTCTTTAAGTGCCTTAACCCCAGCTTCAAACGCCAGAACTTTTTTCGCTTCAGCTTCGTCCATTCCAATAACCTTGAAGGTTTCATCTGAAACAGATTCAAACTCAAGCGGAAACTTGGCCTCATCTTTAGTTAATGTATCTTTATAGAGATCAACTACGTACCTTTTTCTCACTCCACGATTAGTCATCATCACAAACTGCTCACTCAATAAGTGGAGTCTATCGACGCGGCCAATTTCACCTGTGTGAGTTGAAATAAAATCGCCCTCTTTAGGAAGACGAGATCTTTTTTCACGGTAAACTTCATCTTCATATTGCAAACAGCATTTGAGCTGGCCGCAAACTCCATTGAGTTTTGAAAAGTTAAGGGTGAGGTCCTGGTTCTTCGCCATTTTGATGCCGGCGTTACCGTATTTTGTCAGAAACGATGAACAGCAAAGCTCTCGTCCACAAGGGCCGAGGCCACCCACTGAAGCGGATCTGTCTCGGACTGAAATCTGGCGAAGTTCAATTCTTGTTTTAAGGCGGCCAACCAGTTCTTTGACCAGGTCTCTGAAATCGACGCGGGCCGGAGCAATAAAATAGAAAACAGCTTTTTTCCCAAAAGAGGTGAACTCAACGTGAGTTAAGTGCATATCTAGTTGGTACTCTTCGATTAAATCGTTACAGATATTTTCGGCGTTTTTTTGCTGATGGTAAGCTTCTTGGTCTTTAACAATATCCTCTTCCATCGCAACTTTTGAAATACTGCGAACAGGGAGCATGCTTTTGTTAAAGGGAACATCGTAAGGAAATGAGTTAACGTATCCAACCGCCATTCCACGGTCAGACATCGCCACAACTTTCTGGCCGTATTCAATACGTCTTTTACCTACAAGAAATGCAAAAGAGCGGGAGTTACCTGGAAAGCGCACTCTGACGAATCGAAGGACTTGTCCCTCTTTAAATCTTGAGTCTTCCCGGTTCTCTGCTTCTTGGTATGCTTCTCTGTCGGCATCCGTCTCTAAAGAATGATCTTCAGAGATTATCTCATTCGATGAAGGTTCAGTTGTCCCTTCCTCGTTGTTATCAATAGTCATGGGTTGATTGTCAGAGTAATTCTGAGGTATGTCAACGACTTAGTCCCTGCTAGAGGCGACCGAGCACGTGGTTTTGAAGATAAGAATAGAACAGCGTCCATTTTGTTGCAGATGGTTGATGAAATGTCTCCATTTCCTGCAGCCTTTTGAGCCAATCAAAGAGAGCTATTTTACTCTCAGCTTGCTCTAATTGCTCAGCTTCCCACTTGATCATTTCATTGCTCCAAAAGAGCACGTCTTGATTTTGTTTAATATTCTTCTCAATGAACTGAGACAGGGACTGAGATTTGGTTTCACCCAAAAACGTTTTCCAATTATCAAGATTGGAAAGGGAAATTGATACAGGCAGTCTTAAATGCTGGGCCCGGGAATGAATGGTGTCCAGGAGTTTTTGGCGCCGTGGGTTTAAAAGAAAGATCGTGGAATTGCCGATGGGCTCTTCTAAGAGCTTCAGCCATTTATTAGCAACCAGAGTATTAACCCGGTGACCTTCAGTAATGACGGCAAATTTACGTTTCCCCTGGACTGGCCTGAATTCAAAAAAGCGGGCGAAAGCCTCAGATTCTTCAACGGAGAAAAATTTGTCTTCCTTGTCCTCAGTTTCAGGCAGGTTCCCCAGAACATAAACATCCGGATGATCCATCAGGTTGGTCATGCTTTGTTTGGCGTTTTCAATTTTATGGTAATAGTCGCGGATAAAATTGGTGGCAAACTTCATGAGGGAGGCAAATGCCTCGTCTTCTGCTGCAGAACTTTCCACGATATAAAAGTGGGCGAGTTCATTCTTTTCAGCTTTCTTCATCAAAATGTCATGAATATTCATGCGAGGATTTTCTCCAGATCCAGGGCCATGACTTGAGAAACTTCTTCTGGAGTTTTTGAAGCGTCGATAGTTAAAATTCGTTCCGGGAAAATTCGGGCCATTTCTTTATAGCCGTCGATTAAGTTGGCATAGAATTCAGTTTTCTCAGACTCAAAATAGTCTTTTTCCTGACCGCGTTTTGCCTGACGATCAAGAGAAGTCTCGAGGGTAATATCTAAAAAATAGGTCCGGTGAGGAAGAAGATTTAAGGGGTCATGGCGATGAAGCTCTAGAACAGTTTCAAGACCCAGATGGCGTGCCTTGCCCTGGTAGGCCATGGTTGAATCAATGTAGCGGTCAAGGATCACAACAGATTTCGGTACTAATAAAAAAGGCAGTATTTTTTCTTCTAAAAGCTGCGCCCGTGAGGCCAGAAATAAATGACATTCGGCCAGGGGATGAAGTGGTGTGGAGCTTTTAAGAATCGCTTCTCTGAGTTTTTCTCCAAACTCTGTGCCGCCCGGTTCTCTTAAAGTGAGTACGCGGTATCCCTTATCGGTAAGAATTTTCTCAAGGTGTTTAATCTGAGTTGATTTACCAGAGCCTTCAATCCCTTCAAGAGATAGAAAAAAACTTTCCGGAGTAACGGGAGTTCTATAAAATGATTTTAAATATTCGATTGAGTTTTTCACGCGGACTTATAGTAGCAGTGGCCAAGCGCGACAACAAAGGAATTTCTCTTGTTTCAATACCTTTTATTGATGATTTTGATGGTTGGATGTGCGAGCGGACCTTCTGAGAAGGAATTTGCTTACCATGGAGAAGCACTATCTGAAATTGGCCCCTATGGCCTATTGATCGGTCACGCTATGGTTCCCATTGATTCATTTCCCCACGACCAACGTGCGACTGTTGTTTATTTTGAAAATACCAAAACCAAAAAGAAGTATGAGTATGGAAAAACCCAAGGGGCTTTTTACATGAAGCTTCCTCCCGGAGAATATGTGGTTAAAGATTTGTGGGCCGGTGGAATGTGTAACACTTCAACTGGACTCATGATTTCAAACTTTTTCGTTCAACTTCCTTCGAACCTGAGTTACTTGCGGGGTCATCTTGAAAAAGAAGCCACAGTCCCACTGCAGTTTAAAATCCAGCAAGGAAAGACCACTGATATTGGAAATCTTCTCATGACTTGTTTTGAATGGGACGCGAGAGATAAATTCAGAGAAGAGTTTGCTCAGTACATTGAAGGCGGTAAGTTTCAAGTCTTTAAACCCATGAGCTTTGAAGCACAGGAATGTGGGTGTAAAATTCTACGTAAGCATGATGGAAAGGCCATGGCGGAATTTAGAAATCGCTGGCCTCTTCAATAACTGGTTGCTCTGGAGGTGGATCTTGTTCCCCTCCGGCCATAACTTGGTCCAAGGTTTCATTCCCCGGAACATTATTATTCACCAGCGAGTGCTCTTGGGACTCAGGGACCGGATTATTTTCCGCTTCAGAGACGGGATCAATCATAGGGTCAGGTTCATTATAGTGGGTTTCTACATGAGTAGGGTATTCGCTAGGATTCATCGGTGGGGCCTGGGTCAGAGCTGAGCGCTGGTTTTCTGCCGGACGATAACTGGCCGGGCGTCGACGGTTCATTTGCGAGGGATTTCTTGCAGTATGTGTTTTCGTCTGCTCAATTGATTCTGATTTTTCTTCTTTTGCTGATCCAATATCAGTCGACATTGATGGTGATAAAATAAAATTTCCCACCATCGCCAGAACTCCAACTCCGGCAAATGCCGAAGGAATGGCCCATTTCAAAGAACGACTAACCTCTGTCTCTGCCAGAGATTTAAGATCCATCTCTTCCAGATTCAGCCCACCTTTATTTCGGTGCTGGTCCAAATAAGTCAGAGCTGCTAATCCCAGATGCGAGCCAGTCCGCTCGTGATTATCCATCCATTCATTCAGCTCTTCTTTGGCCCTTTGAAAACTTGATTCTAGTGGTGCTACAGGAGGGGCAGCTACGGGCGCATCCTGGGGAACAAAGCTTTCGAGATTAAAAAATTTCTGCCAGGTTTCCCCACCATCAACTGACACATGATCAGACAATGATAGTATTTCTAATTCCATTTTTTTATCAATGTCCAGACGAGAGAGAGGCCCAGCTTTTTGGCCTTTAATCATAATCCAGTATTTTTCTTCTGCTTTGGCATGATCCGATATCGGTTGAAAATGAGCGTGTGAGAAAAACGGCTGCCAGTCATTGGTATCCATGCGAGAGGCGAATGAGTGGTGCAATAACTGCTCATTCTCAACGGCGTAGTGCTTAAGGGATTCAACTTCGAAAGGTCCAAAGACTTCTTCTTCATGCTTCACAATCCACAAATCATGGGGACCATAACCCATTTTATGGATGACTTCGTCGCTTAGCGGTTTCAGATCAATGGACATATGTGGCTCACTTGCAGGTTTCATACTCTTATTTTTCGGTGCTCCGAGCAAAAACCTTAAATTTTACAGTGTTTTTTATTGAGGCATTTTGACTAAATCCGGTGATAGCGACATACTAGGGCCTTAAAATGGGGAAAAGACGTGGAAATGACAGAGAGAACGACTCAGATTAAGGCCAGGTTTTTACAGTTCAAAGACTGGGAAGACCGCTACAAAGAGCTTATTGTCCTAGGCAAGCACCTTCCTGCCTATCCTGAAGATAAACGGGAAGAAAAATATAAAATCAAAGGCTGCCAAAGCCAGGTGTGGCTTTATCCGGAATTCAAGGACGGGAGAGTTTATTTTCACGCCGACTCAGACGCTATTTTAGTTAAAGGCATCGTGGGTATTCTTACATCGGTTTATTCTGACGCCACCCCTGATGAAATCCTTTCTACCAAACCAGAATTTTTATCTGAAGTCGGTATCACTGAGCATCTCTCAATGAACCGCTCTAATGGTCTGGCCGCTATGATGAAACAAATTCAAATGTACGCCGTGGTTTTTAAATCCATGGCAGCGCAAAAGGTTTAATTCCTATGATGATTCGCCCAAGACGTAACCGTCAAAATGAAGTGATTCGCTCCATGGTTCGTGAGAATTTTTTAAGTCCCGCGCAACTAATTGCTCCGCTGTTTGTTATTGAGGGCAAGGACCAGAAGATTCCGATTAAATCTATGCCAGGTTATGACCGCCTCTCAATCGATAAATTAGTCACTGAAGCTAAAGAGCTCTACTCACTCGGTGTGAAAAGTGTCGCTCTTTTTCCAGCGATCAATGACAATCTTAAAACTGCTAACGCTCGAGAGTCTTATAACTCTGAAGGGCTTAATGCTCGCGCTATTCGTGCGGTTAAAGAAGCTTTGCCGGATATGATGGTCATGGGGGATATCGCTCTTGATCCTTATTCTTCAGATGGTCACGACGGTTTAGTTGATCCTAAAACCGGTGAAATTTTAAATGATGCGACTTTAGAAGTGCTGGCGCTGCAGGCAATCTGTGAGGCCAAGGCCGGTGTGGATATTGTCGGGCCATCAGATATGATGGACGGACGCGTGGGCTTTATCAGAGATGCTTTGGACCGCGAAGGTTTTCATAACACCATGATCATGAGTTACACTGCTAAATACGCTTCAGGCTACTATGGTCCTTTCCGGGACGCTTTGGATTCAGCTCCTAAAAAAGGTGATAAAAAAACTTATCAAATGGATCCGGCCAATGGCGAAGAGGCTTTGAGAGAAGCAGCACTGGATGAAGCCGAAGGTGCCGACATCCTGATGGTAAAACCAGGTCTTCCTTACTTAGATATTATTTATCGCCTCAAACAAAGTTTCACTCTCCCAATTGCGGCTTATAACGTGAGCGGTGAGTATGCCATGGTTAAAGCTGCTGCTCAAAACGGCTGGATTGATCATGATAAAGTCATGATGGAAAACCTTATGTGCTTCAGACGTGCGGGAGCGGATGTGATTCTGACTTATCACGCTAAAGAAGCGGCCAGACTGCTTAACAACTAATGAAAGTTTTATTGGTTGCAAGTTTGATTCTGAATGTGGTGCTGGGAGTTTTATACTTCCAGGTGAAGAGTCAGCCGCCGATTGAGAGAATCATCATGGAACACAAAGTTGAGCGTGTTCAATCACAAACTCAACCAGCTCAAATGCAAAAGATGCCTCATCCCCAGGGCGCGATGATGGTAAATACATCGGACGCAAATACCGATGAAGACCAAATTATTGTTCAAGACGAACAAACTTTTATTCAAGCAAGTGAGGAACTCACCAGAGCTCAAAATGATTATTTTCTTTTAGAGCTTGAGCTGCCAGACGACGTCTTAAAGAAAAAGGTAAAGCTAACTAATAATTTCTATCAGGAAACAGGAAATCTATATAAGAAGCATCGAAATGCTGGCCGTATGAGTTTTCAGGATCGACGCAAAGAGATTGCGCTAGAGGAGAAGCTCCATCAGGACTATGCAAAGCTGCTTGGTAGCAAAAAGTGGGAAAAGTATAAAAAATTTGTAGATGACTATAATCAGAAAATCTTAAAGAATCACAAATCGAGAGAGATTTCTCCCCTTATGATGGGTTACTGATATTCTTTGCTCATTCACTTACGATTCCCTATAATTAACCCATGCATATCCTTCTCATCCGCTTCTCCAGCATGGGAGACGTGGTCCTACAAACAGCAACGGTCAATTGGTTACGTTCCCTCTATGGGAACAATATAAAGCTGTCCTTTGTGACCTCACAGGAATTTGCGTCGTTAATTGATTCTCACCCCGGCATTAATAACGTGATTACGTTTAACCGCCGTGGAGGTGAGACGTGGAAACATCTGATCCAAAAAATTGATCACCTCGATAATGAGACTCCCATTGATCTGATCATGGACCTCCATGCGACCCTGCGATCTTTTCGGCTGCGCCTCAATTATTGGACCACGCCGGCCTTGACCATTGATAAGCGGCGCTGGGAGCGGTTTTTACTGACTAAACTTAAGGGAACATTCTTTAAGCGGCTTATCAGTCAGAGAGTCTTTGGACTCGAGCCACAGGCACAGAGGATCATTAACGATTTTGAATCTATGTTTTTTGATTCTTATGGAGTCCGCAGAACCAAAGATTTTATCCACGGGCCTCACCTGGAGATGACTTCCCTGGGACACCTTCCCGAATATAAAATTGACGGAAAATATATTGTCCTCGCGCCGTCTGCATCATTTGCTCCCAAGCGCTGGCCGGTGAAGTCATTCGTGGAGTTGGCGCAAAAACTTCTCAATTCCACCAATAATAAAGTTGTGATCCTGGCCGGACCAGAGGATAAGTTTTGTGAAGCCTTCGCAGAGATAAAGTCCGAGCGTCTACTTAATCTTCAGGGAAAAACTTCTCTGAAAGAATCCATGAGCATCCTGGCAGGAGCCGAAGTTTGTATTGGCAATGATTCCGGGATGAATCACATCGCTGAGGCCCATGGAGTTCCATGCCTCACCATTTTTGGACCGACTGATCCACGATTTGGATTTGCCCCTCACGGTTCAAAATCAAAATACGTTTCCAAAGAATTGTGGTGCAAACCCTGCTCAACGACGGGCTCCAAGGCGTGCTTTCGTGACAAAGTTTATTGCATGCAAGAGATCACGGTGGGTGAGGTTTATGAAACCTATGTCAGCATGGGAGTTCACTCATGAGTTGGTATTTGGGGCGCGCTTTTTTGTACGGCGTTTATTTACCCGTCCTGACTATTCTTAAGGGACTGCTTTATTTTGTTCCTAAGGTTCAGGAGCGCAGAGCTTTTGAAAATAAAAATGAAACGGAGCCTGGCTGCAGAAGTTTTAAGCTTGATGGACTTAAGGCCGACCTTTGTTTTGAATTTTCCAGTGAAGGAGAGTTTCAGCAGGTGGCAAGCCTGATTGATGATGCTCTCTTTGAAGGCAAACGACTGGAGCTGGTTTTCTTTTCTCCCAGCGTGGAGAAAGGTGTAATTGAATTGTATGAGCGCCACCCTAAACTTATCCGCTACCTCAGATATCCTATTCTTGGTTTAAGTTTTTCAAAATGGATCACCTCTATCAATTTGGTTCTGGTTCGATATGATCTTTTTCCCGAATTTCTGGTTTGGAGTTTTGGGCCTGGTCATAAAATGAAATTCGTCTGGGTTACTTTTAAAAAAGAAAGAGTCAAAGGCAAACGTATTTCGTTTCTCAAACGCGCCTTTTTGCGTGCCTCCGATTTTACTATTTTTGCGACTGAAAATGATTATGAACAAGGTAAGACTCTGGGCTTAACCGGAACTATTTATGATTTTCGGATGGAGCAAATCAAAAGACGCATGGAAAAGCGCCAAGAGAAGTTTGCTAAAATCTTTCCACAGTATCAGGTCTTAAAAAATTTGATGGATAAGTACCCTCGGAACAAACGCCTGATAGTAGGGAATGCCTGGCCCGAGGATCTATTTCTTCTCAAGGACCTTCCGCAGGATATTCTTTTGGTGATTGTACCCCATCAGCTTAAACCAGAAATTATTGAAAACATGCGTCTGCAATTGGAGAGCTTTGGGCGCCAGCTTGAAATCCTCTCTGATGAAATACCAACTGCTCCTCTGGGCTCTACTGTGCTTGTTAATAAAAAAGGTATCCTGTGCGAGCTATATGCCGATTTTTCCATGGCCTATGTGGGCGGCGGCTTTGGTGTGAGTGTTCATTCCATTTTAGAACCTTTAGTTGCCGGCAGTGAGCATCTGAGTTGCGGGCCAGTGAATCACCGCTCCACGGAGTTTGACCTGGCAGAGTCCTACGGCAGTATGAAAGAAGTCAAAAATAATCAGGAATTTCTTAATTGGCTCTCAGAAGATATCTCCGACTTCAAAGTTCATGATAGACTAAGAACTCAAATTGATTCGTATCCGAAGTTTCAGAAGGAAGTCCTTTCATGTTAAAGAACCGGTATCAGGAAATTCTTGTTGGCATGAGCCTAATGTCCCTGGTTCGTGGACTTATTTCTCTCAAGCGAAATCGCACCACACTTTTGATCGATGACTCACGCTTTCTGGGCGACAGTTATCATTTTCATTACCTTAGTGAGATGGAAGTCTTTTCGCTTCTGCGCTTAGGTAAAATTTATGACATTCCTGAACTGCTTGATCTGAAACAATTTCTTTTGCCTGCCAAAGTCGAGTTTGTGACTACCCAGACGCGACTGAAATTGGGTCAAAGCCCTTTTGAGAATTTAAGAGAGGTTTTGCGGAAGTTTCCTGAGCTTCTGGATAAAACTGATCTGGATATGCTCTATAACGATTCTCCTGAATCCTTTAATACCTATTTTCTTGAAGAGCTTCGTCGCTATGAAACGGCCTGTTTTGATTCCTGTAAAAGACCTCGTGGACTGCGTTTTGAGCTTCAAGGCCCGAAATGGATAAAAACTTTTTATACTCGTTTTGGTGATTTGATTAATCAGGAGTACTCTGAGTCTAAGGATCTCAAGTACGCAGGCCTGATTCATCTCCTTGGTGTATCAGCAGAAGAAAAATTGAAGACGCATCTTCCTCCTGAAGAAATTCCTTTTTATTTTTTTCGTATGCTTTCTCCTATCTATCGATTGCAGGATTTTTTCCTCACGACTCAGCTCAAGCGGCGTTTATTGCTTTTGGGCGGGGATTTTAAAGAGAGCTCTATTCAGTATTGGCAGCTGCATGACAGAAAGTTCGAAAATCTTTTGCTAGAGAGCTTTGAAGGAGTGATCTCCGGAGATCGTGTTCTTTTCTTTGCTCATTTGCCCGAGAGTGTTCCCTTTGAGGTGAAATCTAAGTTTCCCGTCTTTAGGAAAATTCTGATGGCGCCAGTTAAGCGCGCCTCTTCACCGATCCCACCGACGGATCTGACTTTTATCGCCCACAATGAATCGTTGGGTTCTGAGCGGCCTTACCGAGTACTGGGCAGAGGAGTGGGAGCTGCATTTTATCATTTCCCTTACCCCGAACTTCCAGGATCAAAGGCAGAGTTTTATGAGAAGGAGATCCGACTTGCTTACCGTGAAGATGTCAAAGCGACCCCCTTTGAGGAGGTTAATTCTGAGTCCAGAGGGGTTCAGAGCGTGACGCTCGATCTGCGGGAGCTTCGGGAAAATCGAAAATCTGAGGCACCGGTACTAACCCGACTGCCTTTGGAGGTTGCCGTACAGGATAAGAATATCGCGGGTTTTGAGTACTGGGGGCCTTTCCGTTACCGCTCATTCGGGCTTTTGGCCCTTTGTTATGGAATTGAGGGAGTTTAGGGTATAATTGAACCTATGAAGCTAAGTAACTACCTGAAAGAAAAAGGCCAGACCTCCATTGAGTACATGCTCATGATCGTTGTTTGTGTGTCTTTGGGTCTTACCTTTTTTAAGAGTTTTCAGAAGTATTTACTAACAAATGAAGATAGTTACATCAACGTCCACATGCAGTTCTATAAGGCTATGTTTGATCCCCAGTTCCAGTATAAGAAGTTTCGATTGCCACGATAATGTAACATTTACACCCTCTCTTTAATTTTTAGCAGCGCGTTGCGTTATTGACGTACACTTCCATCAAAATGATCTGGAATATCCTTTTCGAGGAGGAATGTATGAAATCAAGAAACCTATTAGCGTTGATGCTTGCCCTAAGCTTTAGTGCTGCCTATGCACAAAGTGAAGAGCAGGTATTAAACTCTGACCCGATAGATGTGGATGGGTACCTTAAAGAGAAACAAGTAACTGACGGAGAGCTTGAGCAGATCAAGAGCGAAATCAGAAAACAAAAAAATGAAGTTCAGCTGAACAAAGATAAAACGAAGGGCTATCAAGAGTTAAGCAGAACGACTGAGAAGCTTTCAGATACAACTGAAGATTATCTTGATAACAAAAAGTCAGCGAAGAAAGATATTGAAGAGTACAACAAAAAAATTAAATGTTTGATGGAAGAAACTCCAGGCAAAGATTGTGATAAGTATGTTCGTGGCAACAGAAATAATGAAGTGGTTGCTCAGGAAGTACAAGTTCAGCAAGCTGCTGCAACTTCTGTAGTTGATGCTCCAGTGGCTGCAACTGCCTCTGGTGCCCCATTCGAAGAAATTAAGTTGATCCCTTTTGCTGGTTCAACACAATACAACGGTAAGATAGAGCAATTAGAAGCTGAAATCGCTGCCGGATTAAGACTTGAATCAAATATCACGACTCGTTTTAGCATGGGTCTTGGTTTGAACTACGCGGGTCTTAAGACGAATGATTTTGCGAATAATACATATTCTGCACAAAACTATGGTCTGGGTTATCAGTCTCGTGAGATTCAGTATAAGACCATGGGAATTGATCTTTATAGTAAGTTCTTTATCACTAAAGGTGAACGTTTCCGCCCTTATATTGGTGCAGGCCTGGGTTATAACCGTGCGACTGCGAAGTATACTGAGAATAACCAAAATTCTACTTGGTCTGGAATGCAACAGTATAACTTCGGCGGAGAAGAATTCCAAACGAGCTTTTTCTCTGGAACCGTTATGGGTGGTACTGAAATCATGATCACAAAAGGTTTCGGAATCAATATTGAAGCTGCCTATGCAACGGGTCTAGGTAATTCTCTTTCTTCAGAAAGTTCGAAGAACCCATTTAATAACCCGGATCAAAGACGTCTTCGTGAGTTAGGTACGGAAATCATTAATGCCAACGCTTTGTCGATTTTCGCTGGTGCGGTAGTAGTTTTCTAACCCCGGCGATCATTGATTGTTCCCCTCGAAAAACCCCTGGCCTTGCCGGGGGTTTTTATTTTTGACGCGACTTAGATTATGCCCGACAGAAATGCTTTTGCCTTCAGAAGATAGGGTCCTTGAATTATGATAGAAGGGTTAATTTCGAACACTTTTTATTATTCAAAGGACCTATATGAAAACAGTCTATCTGGTTGATGGAAAACGTACTCCCTGTGTGAAAAGTGGAGCAGAATTAAAAGAAATCGCGGCTCCTTATCTTGGCCACTACCTCATTCGCCACTTGGTGGATAAGCATGGCATTCCTTCTGATCAAGTTGATGAAGTGATCGTTGGAAACACAGGAACTCCTG